>JAQTOJ010000051.1:0-2746 GCA_028713395.1 Dehalococcoidales bacterium
CCATCTGAAAAATGGCGTTGAAGGCGACCAGCCCGGCGGAATATTCGTTATCACCGCGCGCCAGTTCACACCAGACGATGACCATGGCGATGCAGCGCGCCAGGCCGATCATGATCAATCCGACCATATAGTCCGGATAATTACCCAGGAAAAGGATTGCCAGCAGGAACATCAAAATGGGGCCGATGATCCAGTTCTGTACCAGCGAAAGCGCCAGCACTTTCCAGTTAAGGAAAAATCTGGGCAGCTCTTCATACTTCACCTTGGCCAGCGGCGGGTACATCATCAATATCAGACCGATGGCGATGGGGATGGAGGTGGTGCCGACGGAAAGGCGGTTGACCGTTTCACCGACCTGAGGGGTGAAATATCCCAACGCGACGCCAATGCCCATGGCGAGGAAGATCCAGAGTGTAAGAAAACGGTCGACGAAAGAAAGTTTTGGTGGACAGGCGGCCGCGGTGGTATCGATCATCTTTACTCCTGAAAGGGTAATGATTCGATTTTAACACAAGGAGGGTATAAGAAAAACCCTTTTCATTCCGACCGGTCAGTTTTTAGGGATGTTGATGACCTGCCATTGTTGCTGTCCCGGCTTCCAGGTCATATGGCGGAACTCTTTTTTGTTTTCGATGGTAAATGTGCCGCTGTGTCTCATATCGCCGTCGTTAAGCAGGAACAATAATTCGGGGGAGCGCTGATACAAAGGCAAATGGGTGTGTCCCAACACGATGCCGGTACATTCCGCATGTTCTTTTTTTACTTTATCCTGGAGATGGAGCAATGCCCGCGAATGCACGAGATACACCAGCATAATATAACGTTCCGTAATGAAATTGAGCCTCAGCCGGCCGGGGGTGGTCTTTTTTTGGGGCAGGTGGTTCCACAGCCACATCAGCCAATAGGGAATATATTGCACCGAGGGATCGTATTCGTGGCCGTGACAATACCAGATACCGCCGTCCATAAAAGGTTCGATCAATTTGATGGGCGCGAGGGGATTCACCAGACCGGGGGTATCGCGGTATTTTTCCAGAATATGGTCATGGTTACCGGGTAATAGTTTGGTGGGGATCTCAGCCGCAAGGGCGCAAAATTTCTTGGTCATGGGATGTTGAAGACAGTAATCGAAGCCGTTTTCGTACATATGAAACCAGTCTCCCAACCCCCAGATTTCGTCGCCGGGCTTGGCCTCCCGGCGGATGTAGGCGATTGCCCGGTCCATGATCTCATATTGCGCGTCTTTGTGTCCGATATGCAGGTCCGAGAGGATGAATCTGGTCATGATGCCCTCCTTCACTTTTTCCCGGGGTGGCGGCGGAGACAACTGGAATAATGCCAGTATCATCACCATTATATGCTATTTGTTCAGGGCGGCGAAGGGATTTTCAAGTATTTATAACTCCCAACCGCCGCTCTGTATCCCGGTTCAATGTTATAATGAAACTTACCTATGGAGATACTGGCAAACCTCAACCCGGCGCAGCGGCAGGCGGTGGAAACGATAGAGGGCCCGGTGCTGATTTTAGCCGGACCCGGCAGCGGCAAGACGCGTGTCATTACGCACCGCATCGCTTACCTCGTCAAGACCTGCGGGGTGAATCCCCGCCGCATTCTGGCGGTCACTTTTACCAACAAAGCCGCCAAAGAAATGACGGAAAGACTGGAGAAACTGGTGGCCGCGGCGGTGAAGGAAATTACCGTGGGCACCTTTCACGCCATTTGCGCCAAGTTCCTGCACATCGATGGCAAGGCCATCAATATCGATCCCAACTTCGTGATCTACGATGACGACGACCAGATCGCGCTGATCAAACGCGCCTTCACGGAACAACATCTCGATCCCAAGCAGTACAGTCCCTCGGCGGTGATGACCGCCATCTCCCACGCCAAGAGCAAAATGCAATCGCCGGCCGATTATACCAAGAAGGCGCGCAGCTACTTCGAGGAAGTGGTGGGCCGGGTTTACGAACGCTATCAAAAGCTGCTAATCGAAAGCCAGGCGCTGGATTTCGACGATCTGTTGCTGCGGACGGTCGAGCTCTTCAAAAAACACCCAGAAATACTGCAGAAATATCAGGAACGTTATCTGCACGTGATGGTGGATGAATTCCAGGATACCAATATGGTGCAGTACGAACTGGTACGCATGCTCAGCGGTAAATACAAGAATATCTGCGTGGTCGGCGACCCGGACCAATCGATCTATTCCTGGCGGGCGGCGGATCTGCGCAATATTCTCAGTTTCGAGCACGATTTCAAGCACGCCCGGGTGATCTTCCTGGAACAGAATTACCGTTCCACCAAGACGATCCTGGAAACGGCTTCGCATGTCATCGCCGCCAACCAGCAGCGCAAACCGGTCAAGTTGTGGACGGAAAACGACAGCGGCGAACAGGTAATGCTGGTGGAAGCCTTTTCCGAACAGGAAGAAGCGCAGTTCGTGGTAAGGGAGATCGAGCGCCTGACGGCGCAGGGCAAATTCAAATGCGGTGATTTCGCGGTGATGTTCCGCACCAACGCCCAATCCCGCGTGCTGGAAGAAGCTTTTGTGCGTTACGGCACGCCCTACCGGCTGGTGGCAGGCACCAAATTCTACGAGCGGCGGGAGATCAAGGACATTATCGCCTATTTCCGCCTTATCCACAATCCGCAGGACTCCGTCAGCCTGCTGCGGGTGATCAACGTGCCGGGACGCGGCATCGGCGACCAGACCACGGATAAGCTGGCGGTCTGGGCGAATTCA
>JAQTOJ010000051.1:2756-10322 GCA_028713395.1 Dehalococcoidales bacterium
CTGGGCATTTCCTCTTACGATGCCTTAAAACATTTACTGGAGACGCGGCAAAGTCCGCAAACGCCGGCTCATCCTTTCACCCCCCGCGCCGCCGACGCGTTAATGAGGTTCATTACCGTCATCGAGGATTGCATCAAGAAGAGTCGCGAGGTCGACCTGATCGCGCTGTTCGATTTCCTGACCGAGGCCAGCGGCTATAAGGTTTATACGCTGGCCGACCCCGACGGGCAGGAACGATGGGACAATGTGCTGGAATTGCGTTCCAAGGCGGAGCAGTATAAAGACCTGCCGACCTCCGAGGCATTGATGGCTTTCCTGGAGAACGTGGCGCTGGTCTCGGACACGGATAGCCTGGAAAACGGGGCCGACCGTGTCACGCTGATCACGCTGCACCAGGCGAAGGGGCTGGAATTTCCGGTGGTCTTTATCGTCGGGGTGGAGGAAAAAATTCTGCCGCACATCCGTTCCTTTGACGACCCCGACCAGATGGAAGAAGAAAGACGGGTCTTTTACGTCGGCATCACGAGGGCGAAATTACGCGTCTATCTGCTGCATTCCTTCCGCCGCAATTTCCAGGGACAGAGTCAGGTCAACGCGCCTTCGCGCTTCCTTGACGATATCCCCAAACACCTCACCAAAACTCCCGGCTGGCAGCCGGAGAAAGCCGCGCCCGCCACGGACAATATTTTCACCTGGACGCGCACGAAAATGACCGAGAATACCCCGACGGCGCCAGCCGATCTGCCGGAGTTCAAAGACGGCGAAAGGGTGCGGCATGCCCAGTTCGGCGAGGGGGTGGTGGTGACCACGCGAAAGAGCGGCGCGGATGTGGAGGTCACGGTGGCTTTCAAGGGCGCCGGCATCAAACGGCTGCTGCTGAGTTATGCCAAACTGGAAAAGATTTGAACGAGTAATCAGCATTCAGCCATCAGAGAAGAATCTCTTCGGCGACGGGCTAAGGCAAAGCCTTCTATTCGTCCCGATAAAATCGGGACTCAGGACGAATAATAGGAGCTTGACATGGTACACGATAGCGTGTAAAATATGGTTGATTTTTGTAAAAATCTACCTGAAGTGGGGTAGTGGTTTTGTCAAGAGGCAGGCATTCGTGAAAACTAATAACCGTGAAGAACCAAAAACAACCAAAATGGAAAGCCGATAGCTGAAAGCTGAGAGCTATTTGAACAGATGACGATTAAGGTTTTAGACCCGAAAACGATTGCCCGCATCGCCGCCGGGGAGGTGGTGGAAAGACCGGCCTCGGTAGTGAAGGAACTGGTGGAAAACGCCCTCGATGCCGGGGCCACCCAGATCAGTGTAGAAACACGGGATGGCGGGGTGGCCTACCTGCGGGTCACAGATAACGGCAGCGGCATCGTGTCGGCTGAAGTAGAGACCGCGTTCCAGCGGCACGCCACCAGCAAGCTGCAACGTATCGAAGACCTTGAAACGATCTTCACGCTGGGTTTCCGCGGCGAAGCCCTGCCCAGCATCGCCGCCGTGGCGGAAGTCGAATTAACCACCGCTACCAACGGCGCGCCCGCCGGAGATTATTTACATCTGCAGGACGGGCAAATAGTGGCCCATACCGCCCAGGCGCGGCCGCCGGGCACCAGCCTGACGGTAAAAAATCTCTTCCGCAATGTGCCGGCGCGGTTAAAATTCTTGAAGTCCACCGCCACGGAAAGCGGGCATGTCGCCAATATCGTGACACAGTACGCGCTGGCTTACCCGGAGGTGAAATTCAGCCTGCAGAGCGAGGGGCGCACAGTATTGCAGACGGCCGGGGACGATAATTTGTTAACCGCCGTCATGGCCGTTTACGGTCTGGAAACGGCGAAAAACATGGTGAATATCCGCCATGAGGACAACCTGTGGAAAGAGGGTGAGGTCAGCCAGATCAAAGTGGGTGGGTTAGTCAGCTCGCCGGTCATCAGCCGGGCGGGCAAGGATGCCATGCATTTCTATATCAACCGCCGCGCCATCAACAGCCGCATTCTCACCTTTGCCGTTGAGGAAGCCTACAGCGGTTTATTGATGCAGGGCCGGCATCCGGTAGCGGTGATCAATGTGGAAATCCCACCGGCGCAGGTGGACGTCAACATCCACCCCACCAAGTCCGAGGTCAAATTCCAGGACGATAGAAGTGTCTTCACGGCCGTGCAACGCGCCGTGCGCGCCGCCCTGGTCAAACTGGCGCCGGTGCCGCAGATCGCGGCGGTCAGCGGCGTCTATCATGCCACGCGGCCGGGGGAACAATCCGCCTGGAAATTAACCGGGACGGTCTCCCCTCCGGTGAACGCATCTGCGACCGGTGATGAAAAAAAATCCCTGCCGCCGCTGCGAGTGCTCGGGCAGGTGGGACACAATTACATAATCGCCGAGGGGCCGGACGGCATTTACATCATCGATCAACACGCCGCCCACGAACGGCTGGCTTACGAAAAGATACAAAAGCAATGGGAGAAACGCCAGGTGGAAACACAGGGGTTAATGACACCCTTCACCCTGGAAGTATCACCCCGGCAAGCCGCGGCGCTGCAGCAGGGCGAAGAGGAATTTACCGCCTTCGGTTTCAATCTGGAACCTTTCGGGGAAAGGGTCTACCTGGTGAGGGCGGTACCGGCGGTTTTAGCCGCAGGGGACTGGCTGGGGGCGATCCGTGAAATACTGGAGGAACCGTCCCGCGGTGATGCCAGATATGAAGCCATGATGAAATCGCTGGCCTGTCACAGTGTGGTGCGCGCCGGGCAAACCTTGACGGATGAAGAGATGCGGGCGCTGGTGCGGCAGATGGAAGAGGCGGCGCAGCCTTTCACCTGCCCCCACGGACGGCCGACCTTGATCAACCTGACGGTGACGCAATTGGAAAAGGAATTCGGGCGGAGCTGAAGTTTGAGGGAACAGTTGTGAAGTATAAACAAACCATGATTGACCACGTGATGGGCTAAGGACTCTGGATCCCGTGTCACGGCACGGGATGACGTAAAAAATAAAAAAGAGATCGGTTACATCGGTCTCTTTTTTATTAAACCAATTCCCGCGAAAGGACGAATCCAGATACAAAAAAGAGGGATTATACATCCCTCTTTTTAGACAAATATCCGGTCTAGACAGTAGTGGTGGAATTGTGTTCATCTTCCTGGGGTTCCGCGACCGGCTGCCCTTTTTGCAGTTGGAGGATGATCTGCTTGACTTTGCGGTCGTCAATGAAATTGGCCACGATGCCGCCGAAGAACAACAAGGCGCCGATGCCGGTGATCACCCAGCTAAAGGCGTCCATATTGTAGAGCAGCACGAAGCGCATGACGAAGGGAATGACGAGCGCGATCAACAAACCGATAGCTGAGACGACATTATAAACGATATCGCTGTGGCGGATGGACTTGATGCGTTCCTGCATAGCGACGATCCAGGCACGCTCGCTGACCGCGCCGCTGAGTCTGACGCCGCATTCCTGACAGAATTTAGCCTGTTCGGGCACTTTGGTTTCACATAAAGGACAGTTTGCCATAAATAGTCTCCTTTGGGCATTATTATACTTTGAAATGAAGCAGGGGACAAGCGGCGTGAGAATCAACCTCAATCTTTGGGTAAAAGACCGGCGGCTTTTAGGATTTCTCTCACGGAAACAGAGGCGGGGGAAGCATCCGGCAACAACCACAGTGATTTGTTGTGTAAATTGTATTCTTTTACTTTCGGGTCGAAGTCCATTTTGCCCAAGAATTTACCGCCGCTGTTTTGAAACAGGGCAATGGCCGTGTCATCGAACTCATGGTTGCCGATAATGTACAGGTTCTCATAACGGATGCCGACCTGCCGCGTGATTTTCTTGACACGTTCGATATGCTGCAACGACTTGGCGGAGGGATCGACGACAATGCACAGGTCTTCGACGCGGCCGACGACACGCCGGTTGAGGTGCTCCAGTCCCGCCGGGGAATCGATGAGGATATGGGCATAGTTTTTCCCGATGGCGGGGATGACGAATTCGAAGAGCAGGTTGGCGGCGCGGTAATCGCCTTCTGTCCAGCGCGGACCCAAAGAGATCAGGTCGAACGGCGCCGATTTGTAGACGGAGTACCATTGAAACAAGAGCGGCAGTTTTACGCCCAGGTCGCCGCCACCTAATTCCAGCAGAGCGTCCTCATCAATGATGTTGCCGGTCAATTCCGAAAGGGTTTTGACGGGCAGTTCGCGCCCGGCTTCAGTCAATATTTGCGCCTGTGCGATATCGATGCCCAGCATGGCGCCAAGACTTTGGTCGGGGTCGATATCGCACAGCAGCCGCGGCGGCGAAAGGTAACGGCTGGCGAGGGCGGTAAAAGTGGACTTGCCGGTGCCGCCGCGCCCGGTGACCATGATGACACGTCCGGATTTTTCCCCGGCGCGGGTGCGGCGGTTGATGCGGGCGGTTTCATCGATCGCCCGGGAGGCGTAATTCTCCCCGAACGACGTCACGTGGCTTCACCGTCACGCAGCTTGATTTCAAGGCGCAGCGTTTTGATCTTACCCACCCCTTTGAGGCTTTTACTCATGCCGAGGACGGTATGGGTAACGAAATCGCGCGGGAAGGCGGATAGTTCGATTTCCTCGTCGTTGACATAAAGTCGGGTCGTCGCCTGTTGCGGCTGAATGAAACCGGTTTCGATCAGGTCCGCGATGTCCTTGATATCGTCATGGGCAAACTGCCGGATTTTAGTTGCCAGCGGTTCGTCAGTGACGACGGCGAAGAGTTTTTTTAATTCGGTCAGCGGCGCGCCCACCTCGCGGCGGTGCACTTCGATCTTGGGGGCATCGTCCTGCTTGAAGCCTTCGGTCAATATCAGGTCGTAGGCATCGCCCAGCAACCGGGCGGCTTCCGCCAGAGTGGCCGGGTGGGCCAAGGGTTTGAGCAGCGCCATTTGCGCATTGCCCGCCATGACCACCGCCGCGCTGCCGGCGGCGAGATGACGCGAACTGTTTTTGCCGTCATCCATTTGCATGCCCAGCGGCGTATGCTTGACCGTGGCGATACGGTAGCCGCGACCGGATAATTCGGCGATAAGTTTTTCCAGGAGAGTGGTCTTGCCGGAATTGGATCTACCTACGATGGAGATAATTGGAGTCATTGTTTCACCTCTTTGATATGTTTTCAAGAAAGTATGATTGATAATTCCCTCTGTATCTCTCCCGTATCCCCATATCAAGTCCCGATTCATTGAGATTCATACGGGATGGCGATGCAGTCGCGCATACGGGGTAAACTCCTTACGGGACAGGCTCTTTAAGAAAGGGAGAAAAAGATGTTTTGCTTTTACGATTATGGGAACAGGTATTGCTGGAGTTGGGGGAGCCATTCTTAAATAAGCAGGGAGAAGGGGAACTTAATAAAGGAATTACTGTTTCAAATCCCTCCTATATCTCCCTTTAACTAAAGGGAGGGAATCTGTTCGCCGGCTGTAACGCTATTTTTTACGGTAGGCTTTTTTCCAGGGGTCGCGCTGCATGTTCAGGTAATCAAGGGCGGCGGTTTTCACCGCTTTGGCGGCCAGTTCCGCGCAGTGGAAGTTGCCCTCCGGCAATCCATCCAGACCATCAACTACTTGCATAAAGTCCATTTTCAGCACATCGGCGATGTTTTTACCGGCGCTCAATTCGGCGGCCATGCTGCCACAGGCGATGGTGGCGGCGCAGCCGTCCGTCCAGAAAAGTATTTCATCGATGTGATTGTCTTTCACCTTCAGCCAAATCTCCATCGATTCGCCGCAATCGCTGTGGACGCTGGCGAAACCGTCGGGGTCGAGCAGGCTGCCGACACGACGGGGACGGATGGCGTGGTCGGCCACCGTATCGTTATAAATTTCACGGATATTGCCGAAAATTTTGGCTTGAATTTCTTCCATCGGGTCGTTCATTTCAAGGTCTCCGGCTTCTTTTCCACCGCCTGGATCACAGCCTCACCCAATAGTTTTACCGACGGCGCTTCATAGAGTTCGATTTTTCCTTCATCAGCCAGGCGGGCGAGGTCGGGCTCGATAGGTAAAATTGCCAGTAAAGGCACGCCGGTGTCTTTGGCCAGGGCGGCGCCTTTGCTCTTGCCGAACAGTTCGTATTTTTTCTTCAATTCCGGGACGTAGAAATAGCTCATATTTTCCACGATGCCCAAAATCGGTTTTTGCATTTTCTGCGCCATGTTGACGGCTTTTTTGACGATCATTTCCACCAGGCTCTGGGGGGTGGAGACGATGATCACGCCTTGGATGGGAATGGACTGCATCACCGTAAGCGGGGCGTCCGCGGTGCCGGGAGGCAGGTCGATAATCAGATAATCCAGTTTGCCCCAGAGGACTTCTCCCCAGAATTGCTGGATGGCTTTGGTGAGTAGCGGCGCCCGCCAGATGACAGCGCTTTCCTGTTCCGGCAGCATCAGGTTCATGGAAATGATACTGATACCGGATGCGCTCGCCACCGGTAGAATGCCGTTCTCACTGCCCAGCGGCCGGTTTTTCAGGCCGAACATTTTGGGCATGCTGGAACCGGTGATATCCGCGTCCAGGATACCGGTTGACTTGCCGGCGCGGTTCAAGGCTACGGCGAGCATGGCAGAGACCGAGGATTTACCCACCCCGCCCTTGCCGCTCATCACCGCCACCACGTGCGTAATGTGATTGAGATCAATTGGTTTCACTTCATGATAAGTGACCGTCACCGTCTTGATTTTCAAGGCGGCTAAAGCGGCGCGGAGACTATCGGTGAGGTATTCCTGTACCTCCACACCCAACGCAGCGTTGGCGAGGGCGATCTCCACGCCATCTTCCCGGATGGTGATTTTTTGTATGAGGTTCAGGTCGTCCAAGGAGCGTTCCACGCCCGGGACGATCACGGTTTTTACAGCATCATTTAGGGCTTGTTCAGTAACCATTGGTGTTTACCTCTACCTCATTATAGACGTAAAGGCGGGAGCGTTGCCAACCGGCGTAAATTTATCACCGTATGATCATCGCTTCACGCCGCGGTCCGACCGAGATGTAAGTAATTCTTTTCCCCATCAGTTGCTCAATTTTCTGTACATAGGCCTGAGCGTTGGCGGGCAATTCTTCAAAATCACGGATAGCGGTAATGTCTTCCTGCCAGCCTTTTACTTCAGTGTACACCGGTTCTGCCTGGATCAGGGCGGCGGTGATGGGGAAATAGTTGATTTCCTCTTTACCGATGCGGTAAGCAGTACAAATTTTCAATATCTCCAGTCCGGAAAGCGCATCCAGCTTGGTCAGCACGAGTTCGGTAGCGCCGCTGACTTGAACGCCGTAAAGCGAAGCCACCGCGTCAAAGTAGCCGATGCGCCGCGGCCGGCCGGTTAATGCCCCATATTCAAAAGATGTTTCCCTGATTCGATCCGCCAGTTCCCCCTGAATTTCCGTGACGAAAGGACCCTCACCCACACAGGTAGAAAAGGCTTTCATCACCCCGGTCACCGCGGGCATTTCCGGGTAGAAATATCCCGAGCCCGCCGGTCCGAAGCCGGCAATGGTCGAAGAAGAAGTGGTGTACGGATAAATACCGTAAACAACATCGCGCAAGGCG
>JAQTOJ010000052.1 GCA_028713395.1 Dehalococcoidales bacterium
GGGTCAGTAAATAGTGTACGATTTTCTTGATGACCGGTTCTGAACAAATTATCGATAAACTGTTCCACGAATGGACGGCCGGATTGTCCCCGCTGGCCGCCAGAATTCATGTTTATGAAAAAGTGCGGGACATTCCTTACGCGGTCATGCCGGAACTGATCGATGAGAAGCGGTATATCAAAATTTTACAGACCGGACGCGGTTCCTGCACTCCCAAGCACTTCTTATTGGCGGAAATGTACCGGCGGCTGGGCTTGCTCACGCTCTTCGTGGTTTACCCTTTCCGCTGGGGAGAACGCGCTGAGGTGTTTGTAGATTATCCGGTGAAACTGCGGGAACTGGCGCAGCGGCAGGCGGTGGGTTATCATCTGGCGTGTAAAGTGGAAATCAACGGCCGGCTGGTAACGGTAGATGCAACGCTGGATTTACCTCTGGCCAAGCTGGAAATGATGCCCGTAAATAAAACCTGGGACGGCTACAGCGAGACGCTATTACCGATGACGCCGGTGGGCGAAGAGATGGTTTTTCATCCGATCGAGGCTTTCCGCATGCAGGCGCGTGCCGACGCTATCTCTCTGGCTTTTTACGAGGAATTGAACAAGACGCTGGAGAGTATACGGAAGGGCTAAAAGCGAAAGGAAGAAGCAGTCAAATCCCTCTGTATCTCCTTCAATCTGGAAGGGAGTAGAAGCCCGCCAGGAGGACTACAATCACAGGCGAGACGCCTGTGCCACCAGCGAACAATACCGGATCCCGTGTCTCGGCCCGGGATGACAATAAAAAAGAAAAGATAACCAAAATCGGTTTTCTTTTTTCTACTTTCCCATTCCCGTGAAAGCTTGCCCCGTACTTCGATACGAGGGCGGGAATCTAGGCACGTATTCAATAGGCTAAGAGATTCTTCGGTAATTCGTATCTCAGATAACGAATGGATATTGTCTGGATTATCGGGCTAAACCCGATAATGACAAGGGAAGGGTTTTATCCCAGACTCCCCAGCACTTCTTCCAGCACCCTCTTCCAGCCTTTGCCGGGCTGGTTCAAGTTGAAGCGTAGCTGGGTGTTGCCCACCTTGATGCCGTAACGATACACCGAGGCCAGCTTCTTCTGCCCGAAGGTGAGACCATCCAGCAGGCGCAGGGTGATTTCTTCTTTATCCGCGCTGATGGATTCCAGCCCGGCTTTGGCGGCGGCGGTTTTAATTTTGACGATATAGAGCAGGTTATGCACCGCGTCCGGGGGCGGCCCGAAGCGGTCATTGAGGTCCTGTACGAACTGCGCCATCTCCGGCTCGCCGGACATATCGATGAGTCGCTGGTAAAGCGCCAGCCGCGTGATCGTATCTGACACGTAATCCTCGGGAATCAGGGCGGAGAGCGGCAGGTCGATGGTCGGCTGGGGCATCTGGGTGACCTTCGGTTTCACCGGCAGATTCGCTTTTTGGGCTTTCAGGTTTTCGATGGCGGCCGAGAGTAACTGCGAATACAAATGGAAACCCACGGCGCTGATATGGCCGCTCTGTTTCATGCCCAGCAAATTTCCGGCGCCCCGGATTTCCAGATCTTTCATGGCGATATCGAACCCCGCACCCAGTTCGGTGGCTTCGTAGATCGTGCGCAGGCGTTTTTCCGCGATCGGCGTAATGCGTTTGCCTTTATCGAAGAGGAAATAGGCATAAGCCAGCGTAGCCCCGCGGCCGACTCTGCCCCTCAACTGGTAAAGTTGCGTCAGCCCAAGCCGGTCCGCCTGGTTGATGATCATGGTATTGACGCGCGGCATATCCAGCCCGGATTCGATGATAGTGGTACAGACGAGCACATTGCCTTCACCTTTGATAAAAGCTTGCGTCACCTTCTCCAGTTCGCCTTCCGCCATTTGCCCGTGCCCGACCATGACGCTGGCTTCCGGCACCAGGTCGCGGATCTTATTGGCGATCATTTCTATCGACTGCACCCGGTTGTGCACGAAGAAAACCTGCCCGTCCCTTTCCAGTTCCCGCAGAATCGCTTCCCGGACGATGCGCTCGTTGTATTCGGCGACATAGGTCTTGATGGGCAGACGGGCTTCCGGCGGGGTTTCCATGGTGGACATGTCCCGCACGCCTACCAGCGACATATGCAGCGTGCGGGGAATCGGAGTCGCGCTCAAAGCCAGCACGGCCACTTCCTGCCGCATTTTCTTGAGGTATTCCTTATGCCCCACCCCGAAACGCTGCTCTTCATCGATGATCAATAAGCCCAAATCTTTGAATTTGATGTCTTTCTGGATGATGCGATGCGTGCCGATACAGATATCCACGCTGCCGTTGGACAGCCCTTCCAGCACCTGTTTCTGATCGCGGGCGGAGCGGAAACGACTCAAGACCTCCACCTTTACCGGAAAGGCTTTCATGCGTTCGCTGAAGGTCACAAAATGCTGCTGCGCCAGTACCGTGGTGGGCACGAGCACCGCCACCTGCTTATCGTCCATGACCGCCTTGAAAGCCGCCCGCAGGGCAACCTCTGTCTTGCCGTAGCCGACATCGCCGCAAACCAGACGGTCCATGGGCTTGGTTTTCTCCATGTCCTCTTTGATCTCTGCCTGCACGGTAATCTGGTCGGGGGTTTCCACATAGGGGAAAGAGGCTTCCAGTTCATGCTGCCAGACGGTATCCGGCGAGAACTTGAAGCCGGTGACCACCTCCCGGCTGGCATAGAGGTTCAACAGGTCCCGGGCAATTTCCTCGGTGGCTTCCCTGGCGCGCTGCTTGGTGCGCGTCCATTCCTGCGTGCCCAAACGGCTGAGCGATGGTTTTTGCTCCCCCGAACCGATGTAGCGACTCACCCTATCGATCTGGTCGGTCGGCACATACAGCGTATCCCCGGCGGCATACTTGAGCACCAGGTATTCTCTTTCCACGCCGTTATTGTTGAGTTTGGCGAAAGTCATAAATTCGCCGATGCCGTGCTCGATATGCACCACGAACTCGCCGGGTTTGATATCGGCGAAGATCTTATTCCGCGCGATGGGACGCTTCTTCTGGAAACGCTGCTGTTTGGTGAACCCGAAGATTTCCGTATCCGTAAAGAGATAAGCGCCGCCATCTAAATGCCAGCCGCCATCGGTCAGACCCTGCAAAAGCGTCAAGGAGCCGGGTAAAGGCAGTTGTTTCAGTTGCGTCAGCGGCGTGGCGAAAATATCGGACTCGGAAAGCAGTTCGGAAAGCCGGTTCGCCTGATGGCTGATAACGACCACCCGCTGTTTTTCCGTTTGAAGCTGCTTGATCCGGTCAATAAGGGCTGGAAGTTGGCCGGAATAGTTCGGTAAAGTGGTAAAAGGCAGCTCGGTAGTCTTGTCACTCGCACCGGAGCCAAAGGTGGCCAGTTCCAGGGGAAGAACCGCCGCGAGACCCGCGGCCAAATCGTCCCACTTGAAATACGGCTCCGGGTAATTATTGGGGAGCATGCCCTGAGCCTGCATCGCCTGACGCAATTCCGCGGCTTTCTCATCCAGATCCCCGGCCGCCTGTTGCACGAGCACCGGCTCATCGATGACGAGCAGCGTTTGCGGCGGCAGGTAATGCAGCAGACTGTCCCGGTTGAAGAGCGGGGCGTAGAAATCCTTTTCGTTGACCTTCTGGCGGCGAAAAATAGCCTCGATATCCCGCACAAAGCGGGCTTTGCCTTCCTCGTTGCAGTTGGAAAAGTCCAGACCGTCGATCTCCTGTGCGGCGGTAACAGAACTATCGACGATCAATTCGGCCGCCAGACCGATATTGAGGCTATCGACTTTTTTCTGCGAACGTTGACTGGCGGGGTCGTAAAGCCGGATACTTTCAATGGTGTTGCCGAAGAATTCCAGCCGCGCCGGTAATTCGGCGGTGGGCGGGTAAATATCGATAATACCGCCGCGCTTGCCCATGGTGCCCGGTATCTCCACAATACTTTCCGTCTGGTAGCCGAGCGCCTGCCACCTTTTCATCAGGTCTTGAGGATCGATGTTCATGCCGGCTTTGATAGTGTGGAAGCTGCCTTTGATGAGATTATGGGGCGGTTGTTTCATGATAAAGGCGTGTGCCGGTGCCACGAAAATAAGCGGGGTATCAACATCGGCGGCGGCCAAATCCGCCAGGACGCGCAGGCGTTCCAATGCCGTCAGACTATCCGGGGTGATGCGTTCGTAAGGCAGGGCATCCGGCTCGGGTAAAAGCCGCACATGCTCCGGGCCGCTCCAGATGACCAGTTGTTCGTAGAGCTGACGGGCAGTTTCCGAATGCGCCGTCACAATGAAAAGCGGGCGGTGCAAAGTGCGTGAAAGCGCCGCCAGCAGAAACGGGCGCGCGTTTTCAATGACGCGCGCCTGGGTAGATCTATTTCCGGCTTTAATGTCATCAATCAATTGGCGGTAGACCGGCAGCCGTTCCACCAACCCCAGCAGACTATTTAAATTCAATATTTCCATAAACACCAAACACTAAAGGGACTAGCCGTAAACGACTAGCCCTACAGAATGCTATTCTAACACAGCGCGGGGTGACAGGTGTAATCATCAAGAAACAATAATCAATTAGTTTACGGCATATTGTGTCAATTACTGGCAGAGAGATTCTTCGCCCGCCACAGGCGGATTCAGAAAGTGGGTTGGCGAGTGCGGAAATCTGACGACGAACTGAATATCGAACACCGCTGGATCCCGTACCAATTCCCGATTCATTGAGATTCATACGGGATGACAACGAGAGAGTGAAGGCACGCTTCGTCGTGCCTTCACTCATTTTTTCCCCATCCCAGCGAAAGCTGGGATCCAGACGTTATCGTTAGCCCCAGAAACTCGCATTAACAATATAGGGACTGCAAGCCGTTTGAGATTGTTTCGTCGCTGCGCACTTCGCAAAGACGGACTGCGCGGTAAGTTATGTCTCAATTTCACAATCCTGTGATATAATGACATAAAAATAAACAGGGCATTAAGATGAGCAAATCAAAAGTCGCATGTAAATACCAGTACAAGCGCATCGTGGTGAAATTCGGCACGAGCCAGTTGACCGGCGGCAGCAAGCAACTGAGTCCCGCACGCATGACCGACCTGGTCGAGCAACTGTCCACCGTGTGCAAAAACGGCGCCGAGGTGGTAGTCGTCAGTTCCGGGGCAGTGGCGGCCGGACGCGAAAAACTGGGCTTGACCAACAAGGTGAAGGGCATCCCTTACAAACAGGTGCTGGCATCGATCGGGCAAGGGCGTCTGATGTACAGTTACGAACGGCTTTTCGATGTGCACGGTGTGACGATCGCGCAGGCGCTGCTCACCAAGGCGGATCTGCTGGACCGCGCCGGTTATCTGAACACGCGCAATACCCTGCTGGCGCTGATGGAACTAGGCGTGATCTGCATCGTCAACGAAAACGACGTGGTAGCCGTGGATGAGATCAAAAACCTGGCCAAGTTCGGGGACAACGATAATCTATCTGCGATGGTAGCGAATCTGGTGGATGCTGACTTGCTGCTAAATATGACCGATTCCGACGGGCTTTTTACCGCCGACCCCAAGCTGGACCCGAAAGCGAAACTGATACCGGTGATCGAGAGAATCGATGCCAAAATAGAAAAAATGGCTTCCGGCTCCACCAGCGGCCTGGGCACCGGGGGCACGGTGACGAAACTGGAAGCGGCGAAGCTGGCCATGGCTTCCGGGATCACCATGATCATTGCCAACGGGCAGACGCCGGGCATTATCGAAAGGGTAGCCGGCGGTGAGCCGATCGGCACGCGGTTCGTGCCGGTGAAATCGAAACGCGACAGCCGGGAACGCTGGATGTTGAGCGGTTTGAGCACGCGGGGGAAACTGGTGGTAGATAGCGGCGCGGCGACGGCATTGAAAAAATACCCTCGCAGCTTGCTGGCGGCCGGGATAAGGGAAGTAGAGGGCAATTTCCAGCGGGGCGATATCGTGGACATTTTTGACATGGCAGGGGTGAAAATAGGCTGCGGTATCTGCAATTACGCCGCTGAGGAAGTCAAGGCCATCAAAGGCGTTCACTCCGTGGAAATCGCCAAAAAGCTGGGGCAGGATTCGGCGCCGGAAGTGGTGCACCGGAACAATTTAGTGATGGTTTAGATTTGTGTCATTACCGGACATGTTCCGATAACCCAGACAAGCAATTCAGTTGAATAAAGCACGGTGGATTCCCGTCCCGATTACATGGGGGTGTTCCACTTGCGAGGAAATGACACCGGCAGGGTAAAATGTAGTAATATATTGCTACATTCATGATTGAGGAGAATGTCAAGATGGAAATCGAATGGTTGATACTGGCAGATTCGGCGCAGGTCGTCGGGAACAAGCTGTACCTTTTAGGCGGCGGCTGGGATGCCCTGGTAGTGCAAAAAGCCTTTCCCGTGAACCAGGGACTCTCCATTGCCGTCTCCATCAAAGTCCCCTGGAACCATACCAACCAGAAACACAACTTTGAAATAGAAATCGTGGCGGAAGATTTGAAAACCGAAGAGCAACGCAGCCTGGCGAAAATGGGCGGGCAGTTCGAGGTGGGACGGCCGCCCGGGATCCCGCAGGGACAGGACCAGCGCATACAACTGGCCATGGGGGTGGTCATTGCCATCGATTCCCCCGGCATCAAAACCGTCATTGCGCGCATTGACGGTGAGGAAGCCAGAAGAACCCAGTTCAATGTGGTGCAGCACGCAGCGAGAGGATGATTGAGCGTTTTCCAAATTGTATTGTTGAAGGGGGGTGAATTGGTTGACACATGATTTGAAAACTAACGTGCTATATTATGGCGATAACCTAGACATTTTACAAAAATATATTCCCGATAATTGTGTGGACTTAATTTACCTCGACCCTCCTTTTAACAGTCGAAGAGATTACAATATTTTGTTCAAGGAAAACGGTGGAATCGAATCAGAAGCCCAAATTAAAGCTTTTGGGGATAGTTGGCACTGGACACAATCCGCCCAGGATACCTACCAAAAGATCGTGACTACTTCTCCTATAAAAACGAGTAAGTTAATATCGGCATTACACGATTCTATCGGGCAAAATGACGTAATGGCTTACCTTGTAATGATGACGATTCGTCTTTCTGAGTTACGCCGAGTCTTGAAACCAACCGGAAGTTTATATCTACATTGTGATCCAACGGCCAGTCATTATTTGAAAATAATACTTGACCAAATCTTTGGACCGACAAATTTTAAAAATGAAATTGTTTGGAAGCGTTCACATCCAAAAGGGCTTGCATATACGAGGTTTGCAAGCACCCATGACATTATTTTCGCCTATAGCAAGGATAATAGTAAAGCAAAATGGAATATGCTTTATACGCCTCACACAGAGGAAAGTATAAAAAATCAATATACTCTGAGAGATGGCGATGGGCGATTGTATCAATTGACCAGTTTACTAAATCCAAACCCTGACAGACCAAATCTTACCTATGAATTTAAGGGCATCGTGCGGGTATGGCGTTGGACGAAATCAAGAATGCTCTCAGAGGATGCAAAAGGCAAAATTGTTGTGCCCAAAGGTGGAAACGGTATCCCAAGATATAAACGTTTCTTGGACGAACAAGAAGGAATTCCCATCGGTGATTTTTGGGCAGATATTGAAATGGCATCTGGAAGTGAGCGGTTAGGATATGATACACAAAAACCAATTGCTTTATTAGAACGAATAATTTCGTCAAGTTCTGAGAAAGGCGACATAGTTTTAGATCCATTTTGTGGTTGCGGAACTGCGATAATCGCTTCTCAAAAACTGGGACGCAAATGGATAGGGATTGATCTAACCCACCTCGCTATCAACCTAATGCGTAACCGTTTACGCGACAGCTTTCCTAAATTAAAGTTTGAAGTTATTGGTGAGCCTCAAGATTTGGCTGGGGCAAGAGAATTGGCACATAATCCGGACCGTTATCAATTTCAGTGGTGGGCTTTAGGTAAAATTGGGGCTAGACCGATGGGAGAAAAAAAGAAAGGCGCTGACCAAGGTATTGATGGGATTATTTCATTTATAGATAATACAGAAAATAAAGCCAAGAGAGTTGTGGTACAGGTAAAAAGCGGACATGTGGGTGTCAGCGTGATTAGAGAATTACAGACAGTGGCTTATAAAGAGGCAATCGGCGTTTTAATTACCCTAGAATCACCAACAACACAAATGATCAAAGAGGCAGTTAGTGCAGGTTATTACCATTCTCCAATTTATGACAAAAATTACCCAAAAATTCAAATCATAACAGTTGAAGAGTTATTTCAAGGACAAACAGTAGAGATGCCACCACAAACTCAAACCAGCATTACATTTACTAAGGCTCCGAAAATTAATAATGATGAAGCCGAACAAGGAAATATGATATATCAACATAAACCTACCAAAAATGATAAACTGCATATCAAAGATGCAAGTTCACAACTACCACTTTATAAGGTGGAAGGAATTTCTTAATTATCTTTCATGAGGTTCAATGCATATGAAAAATGCCGTAAAAGAATTGATTGCCAAAGGAATGGCGGCCAAAGCTGCCAGCCGCAAGCTGGGTTATCTCTCCACGGAGGTCAAGAACCGGGCGCTGGAAAACATCGCCGCAGATTTGCGCGCCCGCACCAAAGAAATACTGGCGGCGAACAAACTCGATCTGAAAGCCGCGTCAACCAACGGCATCAACGAGACGATGCAGGACCGGCTTTTGCTCAACGCCGCCCGGCTGGAAGCTATAGCGAAAGATGTGCTCAATATTGCCGCTTTACCTGACCCGGTAGGTGAAATGCTGGATACCCGCACCATGCCCAACGGTTTACTCATCGGGAAGAAAAGGGTACCGCTGGGGGTGATCGGCGCCATGTATGAAAGCCGCCCGAATGTGACCATCGATATTTCGGCGCTGTGCATCAAATCCGGCAACGCCGTGATACTGCGCGGCGGCAAAGAAGCCTTTCATTCCAACCTGATGCTGGCGGAGTTGGTGCAGGCGGCCTGTGATAGAGCCGGTATGCCCGCCGGGGCAGTGCAGTTCGTGGACAACACGGATAGAGAACTGGTGGGGGAAATGTTGAAGCTGAGCGAATACATCGACCTGATTATCCCCCGCGGCACCGAAACTTTCATTAAATTCGTCAAGGAAAATGCCAAAATGGGTGTCGTCGCCGGCGGCATCGGCGTCTGCCACACCTACGTGGACGCCTCGGCTGACATGGATAAGGCGGTCAATATCGTCTTCAACGCCAAGGTGCAGAAACCATCGGTCTGCAACGCGCTGGATACTGTGCTGGTGCACCGGGCGATCGCCGAGGACTACCTGCCTTTAGCCGCCAAAGAACTGGCCAAAGCGGGCGTGGAACTGCACTGCGATAAAGACTCGCTGAAGATCCTCAAGCCGGAAAAGGGACTGAAACTTAAAGCCGCCGTGAAAGAAGACTGGGGCAAGGAATTCCTGGCATTGACCGCCGCAATCAAGATAGTGGACAGCCTCGATGAGGCATTGGAACACATTGCGGTTTACGGTTCGGGGCATTCCGAGGCTATCATCACCGAGGATTACACCAGCGGCATGCGCTTCCTCAACGAGGTGGATGCGGCCTGTGTTTACGTTAATGCCAGCACCCGTTTTACGGATGGCGGGCAGTTCGGATTGGGGGCGGAAGTGGGTATCAGCACGCAGAAGATGCACGCGCGCGGCCCGATGGGGTTGAAGGAACTGACCACTTACAAGTGGCTGATTTTCGGCAGCGGACAAGCCAGACCATAACGACGGAATAACCAATAAACAAACAATACTCAAGATTCAAACATCAAGTACCAAACAAGTAGGTCATGAACCGTCTTCCACTTTCAACGTGCCGAGCTTCAGCAGATCGGGGACAGCGATCGCCATAATCACCGCCACCAGCACACAGGACGCGCCCATGATCGTGATCGCCCAGGGAGCGCTGTTCAAGGCTTGCGCCAGGGCGCCGGCGATCAAACTGCCGATGGGCATGAGACCGCGGTTGAGAAAATATACCCCCAAAACCCGGCCGCGCATTTCCTTGGGCGCGAGAGTCTGGATGATCGTCTGGTCCTGGGTGGTGTAAGCGCTGCTGGAGAGTCCCGCACAGAAGGTGAAAATGACGGCGATCTGCCAGATGGGAGAGCGGGAGAAGAGGATAAGACTGACGCCGAAAAAGGCCGCGCCCGCCACCAGCAATTTACCGTTGCCCTGTTTATTGCCCATAGAGGCCACCGTCAAAGCCCCGATGACCG
>JAQTOJ010000053.1 GCA_028713395.1 Dehalococcoidales bacterium
TTTTGATAAGTGAACCCTTTACTGGAACGCCAGGCTGCTTCATAGACGACAAAGCGCGTGGCATCTACGTCTTGTGCCATATCCGCCATGTAGTGTTGTATCACCTGGAAACTGCCTATGATCCTTTCGAACTGCTTGCGGTCTTTCACATAATCGAGCGTCATTTCCATGACACGCTGTAAAACGCCAACGGTATCACAGCCCTGCAAGATCGCCGCCCGATCGACACTACGCCGGGCGAATTCCCAGCCCGCGCCAACCGTTCCCAGGATACTTTCCTTAGTCACCCGTACTCCATCAAAAACCACTTCACACTGTTTATCGCCGGAAATGGTTTTCAAAACATTGACCGTGACGCCGGGGGTTTTAACAGGCACGATAAATAATGTGATACCTTTAGTCTTGTCGGCGGGGCTGCTCGTCCGGGCAACACAAATAATATAATCGGCTATATGCGCATCCGGCACAAACAGTTTCACCCCGTTAATCACGTAGCTTTCTTTATCCAATTTGGCTTTCACCGCAATCGATTCCGGTTCATACAGACCTTCGGTTTCCGTCAACGCCAGGGTAAACAAGGTTTTCCCGGAGGCAATCTGCGGCAGATATAACCCCTTTTGTTCGGGACTGCCAGCATCGAGCAAGGTCAACGCGCCCAATACCACGGTGGAGAAAAATGGCCCCGGCAGGCACGCCCTCCCCATTTCTTCCTGTAAAACCGCCAGGTCTACCAACTTCAATCCCGAACCGCCGTACCTTTCAGGAATCGCTAACCCCTGCCAGCCAAGTGCCGCCATCTCCTGCCAGAGCGCCGGAGAGTAGCCTTTTTCATCTTTCTCCATCTGTTTCACATAAGCTTTAGGGCATTTCGCGGCCAGAAAATCACGCGCTGATTTTTTCAGCATTTCCTGGTCTTCAGTCAGGGCGAAATCCATTGTTTACCTCTCAAATCAGTGTTTCTTGGTGCGGTCAACCGCGCGGTTTTTCAGCGCCCCGATAAACTCGTCCGCATTTTTCCCCTGTGAAAGCTGCTCCATGGGGCACATTTTTTCACCGCTGTCATCCTTGATACAATCTACGGTCTCATCGAAATGGTAAATGATACCCGCGGCTTCCAGTGTCACCTTCGCCATCTCGCTGCCCAATGGACTGAAGACTTCACGGCAGGGAATTTTAGTTAACAACAAGGCAGCGGCGTTCCCGATTACGCGGTCGAACACGATCAGCGGGATATCTGTGTGCGCTTTCATATCTATGAATTCCAGCAATGGTTGCAGGCGTTCTTTCCGGGAACTGAAAATCAGCGTTTCCCCGCTATATATCCGCAGGGTATCGCGGCCCGGTAAAAACTGGTGATAGCATCCGTCTATTTTGTCTAACATCTTAACTCGTGAAGTACTGAATTTCCGAATTCGGGTACACCCCCACTTTGGCGGTGGATGGATAATCCTTTTCCAGTAATATCAGCGCTTCCTCCCATTTATACACAAAAACAACCTTCTCCGAGGCAGCATACCAGCCCTGCCCGGCAAGATCGGGATAAGCATTGTAAACGATCAAACGGCGGACATGTTCCGGCACGCGGGAGAACTGGTGTTCGGGGCCGAATTGTTTTTCCCCGAACGGTCCGAGCAGATAATGCACTACCTGTCCTTCCGGCGCGTTGGCTATCAGCACGACATCGCCGCCCTGGCGGTTCACCGCTGAGTTGGCAATGCTGACGCCGATAAAGGCCTCATTAGCCTTGATAAAAGCGTTGGCGATGACAATATCTTTATCCTGTACTTTGGGGGTCAAATAGTGAGCTTTAGCGGCTTTGACAGCTTCCGCATATGCCGGTTTCAAAGCCCCGGCAAAGACCGCCGTGGTTTCACCCATGTAGTTCACCATTACGTCTACAATGAAATCTAAGCCCGCCAGCGTGGCGGCTTCTTCAATGTCTAAACGCATCGGGTTTTCATCAAAGCGCCCTGTCCCCAGTTTGCCGCGCAAAGCCGTCAGGTCATGATGCGTTTGCTTGTGGTTATGCAATGTGGTCTCAAACGAGGTGACGCCCGGCAGGATGATCTTGCCGCCACCCCCGAAGCCGCTCATGGGATGCGGCACTACCATACCCAACGCAATTTTCAAATCACAGGACATCACTTCCGCGTTCACCGAGACAGGCGTGCCGTAAGTACCGGTCTTCCCCACCGGCACGCAATTCCCAAACGGGTTGTGATTGTAAACAGCGAACCGTGACATGATATCTTCACCAAGTTTTTTCACAAAATCGATCCGTGTAAGCGCGCCGTGACAACCCAGGGCGCAGACAAAACGTATCTGTTTATCTTTGATGCCGGCGGCGGCTAATTCTTTAAGTACCGCCTGCGCCAAAGCCTCGGTGCGGGTGACGCGGGACATATCGTCAAAAATGATAACGACTTCTTTCTTGCCTTTGGCTAATTCTTTGAGGGGAGAGCAACCGATGGGGTTTTGCAACGCCCGGCCGATATCTGACGGTTTGAGCGCCGGTTTGTTATAACCCGCCATATTGATCGTTTCCACCTGCCACGCATCCGGCAGCAGAAAATTCACTTCCGTAGTACCGTACCAGTTCAACTGGGGTAACTTCACTAAAGCCATTTTTTTCTCCTATGTGCTAGAAGGCAAACCGAGGCCGCGGGTCGCCACGATATTCTTCAGGACCTCGTTAGTGCCGCCCTGTAAACTATAACCCTTGGAAGCCAGGAAAGAATGCGGCGCGAGTCCTGCGATCGGCGCCCATTTGGATTCTTTCCAGAGTTGCCCGTACAAACCGAGGATATCGGTGGCGACGGTGCCTAGATGCTGCTCGAAGGTGGTGCAGTACCACTTGGCCATAGCCGCTTCCACATTAGGTGAAATGCCTTTTTCCATCACCTGTATCACACGGTAGGTCAGCAAACGCCCCACCTCAAACTCTACGCCCAGTTGCGCCAGCCGGGTGCGGACTCCAGGCTCTTCACAAATGGGTTTGCCGCGTCGCCGGGTTTCTTTGGTGTATTTCAAAATGGCATCGTAGAGGACGTAATTCCCCATCAGACGTTCCAACCCGGCGCGCTCATAATCCAGTTGGTTCAGTATTTGATAAAAACCGCGATTTTTCTCACCGATGAGGTATTTTTTATGCACGCGGACATTATCGTAAAAAACCTCTCCCCAGGCTTCGCTGTTGGTAATATCGATCGTCGGACGGATGGTGATACCGGGTGTTTTAGCATCGATCACAAATTCGCTGATACCCCGGCTTTTGGGGGCATCCGGGTCGGTGCGTGCCACCAGGTAAACGTGGGTCATAAAACGGGCGCAACTCGTCCACATTTTTTGCCCGTTAACTACGTAATAATCACCGTCCTGCACGGCGCGGGTTTTTAATGAAGCCAGATCCGAACCGGCTTGCGGTTCGCTCATACCCAGGCCGACATAAGCTTCACCGGCGAGGATTTTAGGCAATAATTCCTGCTTTTGCTCCTCGGTGCCATAGGCCAGGATTGCCCGTCCGATCTGCCTATCGGCAAACCAGTGACAGGCGGCGGGCGCTCCGTAACGCAGCATTTCTTCCGTCAGGATAAGGCGGTCGGTGTGACTCCTGCCCTGCCCGCCGTATTGTTTCGGCCAGGTCAACCCTATCCAGCCCCTGGCGGCTACTTTTTTCGTGAATTCGGGTGAATATCCTTGAATCCAGCCATCCACCATCGGCTTGAAGGTGCCTTTGGAAATCTCGGATTCCAGAAAGCTGCGCACTTCCTTGCGCCAGGCTTCCTGTTCGAGCGTAAACTCAAAATCCATGAGCCACTCTCCCTAAAGAATGTGGGTGAAAGGTTGAACCAGCATTATTTCTAAACAACCAGGCAGGTAACGGTGCGGCTGATGCCGGCAATGGGATGAACGTGCTGGGTCACAATATCGCCGATCTCGTTCAGGGTGTCCCCTTCGATGACGACGATAATATCGTAAGGACCGGTAACCGTATCTACTGATTTGATACCTTTAAGGCGGCTCAATGCGGTGACGACTTCACGGCTTCTGCCAACCGTAGTTTCCATGAGAATGAATGCCTTTGCCATGTCCTTATTACCTCCATTTTCGTTGGCGCACAAAAGGGGTCTCAAACGCCTTAAGTATTATACGATAAACCGTCAGTGTTTTCACTAACCGGTTTTCAGAAAAATCGCTACGACACGAAACGATATTTTCAAACCCTTTTCATAGCTGCTTACCGCTTCAAACTGGACATATCTGCCAACATATAATAAACTAGTTCTTTGTGGGCATCAGTATTTATACCTAGTCGCAACGTTTTTCAAAGCTGAAAAACCTGCGCTGATATGCCACCGGAAATTACCCGGAAAACTTGGAGGCTATACTTTGGATTATTTCTTAACCGAACAACAGAAAATGCTGAAAGATCTGACGCGCCGCATCGCCGAGGAAAAAATTCTGCCGGTGCGCGCCGAACTTGATGAAAAAGAAGAATACCCTGCGGAAATCATTAAAACCATTGCAGATAGTGACCTGATGCGCGTCTTTATTCCTGAAAAATATGATGGGCTGGGTGGCGGCACCACGGAACTTTGCCTGGTCGTGGAAGAACTGAGCCGTGTCTGCGGCTCCGTCGCGGTCAGTTACGCCGTCACCGCTTTAGGCTCTTACGCCGTCATGCTCTATGGCTCTGAAGAACAGAAGTTGAAATACCTGCCGCAGATTGCTTCCGGGAAAAAACTCTGCGCTTTCGGGCTCACGGAATCCACCGCCGGCAGCGATGCCGGTAATATCAAAACCACTGCCGAGAGAGTTGACGGTGGTTATCTGCTCAACGGCACCAAACAATTTATCACCAACGGCGGCGAAGCGGATTTCTATACCATAATCGCCCTGACGGATAAAACCAAAGGCGCTCGCGGCGCCAGCGCCTTGATGGTGGAAAAAGATACCCCCGGCTTCACTTTCGGCAAAAAAGAAAGAAAAATGGGTATCCGTTCATCCTCTACCCGCGAATTGGTTTTCCGTAACTGTCTTATCCCGGCAGACAACCTCATCGGGAAAGAAGGGCAGGGTTTCATCATTACGATGAAAGTACTCGACCATTCCCGTCCCGGCATCGGGGCACAGGCATTAGGGATTGCTCAGGGTTCGATGGAAGCTGCCATCGATTATACCCAGCAACGCATCCAGTTCGGTCAGCCTTTGATCTCCATACAGGTAGTGCAGCATATGCTGGCCAATATGGCGTTGAAAATTGAAGCTGCCCGCGCGCTCATCTACTGCGTGGCGCGGTTTATGGATTCCGGCGCGAAGAGTTTCACCGAAGAAGCCGCCATGGCGAAGGTTTTTGCCTCCGATGTGGCGATGGAAGTGACTACCAACTCCGTGCAGGTGTGCGGCGGCGCTGGTTATATGCGCGATTATCCTATGGAAAAAATGATGCGTGACGCTAAAATCACACAGATTTACGAAGGCAGCAATGAAGTGCTGCGCAATACCATAGCCGGGGCGCTGCGCAAACGTAAGGGACGCACGGCATGAACATCGTCGTCTGCCTGAAGCAGGTGCCCGGCACTACTGAAGTCCAGATCGACCCCGTGAAAAACACCCTTATCCGCCAGGGCATCAAGAGCATTATCAATCCTTTCGACGCTTACGCGCTGGAAGAAGGGGTGCGCCTGAAAGAACGCTACGGCGGCAAGGTCACCTCCATCAGCATGGGGCCTCCTCAAGCGGTGGATATGCTGCGCGATGCCATTAGCGTGGGGGCGGATGATGCCGTCTTATTGAGCGATATGGCTTTCGCCGGCGCAGACACCTGGGCAACCTCCTACACACTGGGCAAAGCCGTGAGAAAAATCACTAACTGTGATCTGGTGATCTGCGGGCGCCAGACTCTTGACGGCGATACCGGACAGGTAGGCCCGGAACTGGCGGAAATGCTGGGAGTTCCCTTCATCGCCTACGTCAGTAAAATTGAAGAAATCAAAGACGGTGTGATCCGGGTGCAGCGGATGGTCGAAGAAGGCTATGAAACTATTGAAACCACGCTGCCGGCCGTCATCACCGTCGTTAAAGAAATCAACACCCCGCGTTTACCCTCTTTCCGGGGGATGACCAAAGCCAAGACCGCCCAGATACCCACCTGGAAAGCCGGGGATATCGGAGCGGAGAAAGAGAATGTCGGGCTGGCGGGTTCCGCCACACAGGTCGTTAAAATTTTCTTTCCCCAGAGAGTCCACAAGGCGGAAATGTTCAAAGGCGATGCCGCCACCCAGGTGAACGCGCTGGTGGAGAAATTAAAAGAAGCAAAGCTGGTATAAAATCAATTTTCTCTGCCCTCGCGGGAGAGAGTTAACGTGAGAAATCAATGGGCATAAATGTAAATAAAGAAAAGTGTACCGGATGCGCCAGCTGCCAGTCAGCCTGCCCGTTCGGGTTGATCGATATCATCGATGACAAGGCTAGCATCAAAATAGAGGGGTGCACCCTCTGTGGCGCCTGCGTGGAAGCCTGCTCCTTTGAAGCCATCCGCATAGAAAGAGAAATCGCGCAAGCGCTTTTCGGTGACGACCACCACGGTGTCTGGGTTTTTACCGAACAATCCAAAGGCGAAATCAAGAGTGTTACCCACGAACTGCTAGCCAAGGGGCGCGAACTGGCAAACACATTGAAAACCGATCTCTGTGCGGTCTGCCTGGGGCATCATGTCCACAAGCTGGAAGAAATGGCATTTTACGGCGCCGACAAGGTTTACCTGATCGACGACCCCGTTTTTGCCGGCGGCAGCGAAGATGTTTACGTCACGGAATTAGTCAGGCTCGTGAAACAATACAAGCCGGAAATCGTGCTGGCGGGGGCCACGCCTTTCGGAAGGTCTTTCTTCCCGAGAGTCGCCGCCATTCTTAACACCGGGCTGACCGCCGATTGCACGGCGCTCGATATCGATGCCGATAAAAAACTGCTGAGACAAACCCGTCCTACTTTCGGCGGTAATATCATGGCGACGATTATTTGCCCGGTCAAACGCCCTCAAATGGCTACGGTGCGTCCCCGCACCTTCAAGAAAAACACCCCGGATGCGGCGCGCAAGAGCGAGCTCATCAAGCTGGATTTCAATAAAGAAGCCCTCACTTCAAGAACCAAATTACTCAATTTTGTCGCCGACCTGAGTGAACGCGTCAAGCTGGAGGATGCGGATATCATCGTGGCGGGCGGCCGCGGGCTGGGCAAGCCGGAAAATTTCCACTTGATTCGTGATCTCGCCGGGGCATTGCATGGCGCGGTAGCCTGCTCCCGTCCTCCCGTGGATGAAGGCTGGCTGCCGTATTCACATCAGGTTGGACAAACCGGCAAGACCGTCTGCCCGAAGCTTTACATCGCTGTAGGCATCTCCGGCGCGGTGCAACACCTGGCCGGCATGCAGACGGCTGATTGCATTATAGCTGTCAATGACGACCCCGATGCTCCGATTTTCCAGGTGGCGACCTATGGCATCGTCGGGGATTTGTTCAAGGTGGTACCACTGCTCACCGAAAAATTGAAGAGCCAATAAAAAGAACTCGTCAGCCTGCTGTCTTCCCCTCGAAGCTTGCCCCGTTTCCGATACGGGGAAGGAATCCATATTATGCGCGACGGTAAATCAAAGTGTTTTTATAATTTTCCCTGCGCCCAGACCATGAAGATGTACAGACCGACGGCCAGCACGATGCTAATGATCCAGGCCTTTTTGCTCCAGGCGAAGACCTTGTAGCCATCGAAATTCCCGAACGGCAGCAGATTAAAAACTGCCAGCCAGGCATTGATTTCGATGCCGATCACCAGCACGCCCCAGATGATATCCAATGTCGGCAGATATTGCGCGAGCGATGCCCCCGCCACGATCTGCGCGTTAAAATGATTAACGAACAAAAACGCCAGTCCCAGAAAAACCACCGCTAATACCATGTTGATGACCGGTCCCACCAGGGCTATTTTCCCCATTTTCTTCAGGTTATCGGTGGTATTGCCCTGAAACTCCAATTGCACGCCGCCCGGCGCCGCCAGTATAAAACCCGCCAGCGCCCCGATGATAGCAAAAAATAAACCTGGCACCCACATGTGATAAACCGCGTGAAATCCGTAGCGCCTTGCCAGAATGCGGTGCGCCAGTTCGTGCAGCACAAAGGCAAAAAAGACAACGATAATAGATTCGATGACGATGGTTTTGATGTTCGAGGGGTTCAGCAAAGCTTCCAGTCCGCCCGCCAGGGCAATGCCGAAAGCCGCGCCCAACCAGACGATGCTGATAGCAAATTCCAGTATCTCCTGGACGTGACGATCGATGTTTTTCATGTTCACCTGAATTTCGTAAAGACTATAATTACTACCCGATCAGCAGCTTGCTGCTGTTCATTCATTAAAAATCATCGGTGATAGGCTTGTCAAACTGACCGAACGATCGTCCCTGCGTGGGCAGGGATCCACGTTAAATCTTAGGATAGTATTCACTCACGCTCGTATGTTAAAATCAACCAGTATGACTACCTATAACGCTTACGACCCCTTTGCCTGGATATACAACAAGCACTGGGGTTATTCTTTCCTGCCGGTGATCATGCCCGTGCTGGAAAACATGGTACTGCGCCGCCTCTCCCGCCGCGCGCATATCCTCGACCTCTGTTGCGGCACAGGGCAGTTGGCGGAAAAACTCTCCGCCATGGGTTATCGGGTCACCGGTTTGGACGGCTCCGCGCAAATGCTGGAATACGCCAGAGAGAACGCTCCGGCGGTCGAGTTCGTGCAGGCGGACGCCCGCACTTTTGCTTTGCCCGGCAAGTTCAGTGCCGTCATTTCCGCTTTCGATAGCCTTAATCACATCATGAAAATGAGCGACCTCGAGCAGGTCTTCGCCCGTGTCTACGATTCATTAAAACCGGGTGGTGTTTTCCTTTTCGATCTCAACACTACTGAAGGTTTCAAGCAGGAATGGCAGGGTGATTTCAACATCATCGAAGACGACCAGGTCTGCATCGTGGTGCAGAAATACGATCCGGTCACGCGCGTTGCCGTTTATGATGTCACCACCTTCCGCCTTAAAGATAACGGTTGGTACCGCGCGGATTTCAAACTGCTGCAAAAAAACCACGATATCAGCCGTGTCAAAACCGCCTTGATAAAAGCCGGTTTCGAGGACATTGAAGTCAGCGGGTTCGACTGGATGGGCGGACTGCGACCGTTAACCCCGGACGCCCGGCGGGCATTCCTGATGTGCCGCAAACCTGCGTAAGCCCCGGATCTCGAAATGTAAAACCAACTCAGGCGGTACGGGGAATCAGCGCGGCAAAGTCAGCCACTTTTTTCTGCCAACCCTCTTCCAGCGGGCCTTTGAGACCCGTCACATACACTTTGCTTTCACCCACTTTTACCAGCCCCTTTTCCTGCAAGATTTTATGCATAGTGGGTCTGATGCGCTGCCACCGTGCCGTTTCTTCTTCCGAGGGCAATTTGCCGGTTTTCTTATCCGGTCGCGGCGCTCCTTCCGTGGTCAAAATGGCATATTTTGTGCCTGCAGGTAGTTCACATTTCTTGAGAAAACGCTGCACACTGCCCAGGGGTTTACCGATCCGTCCCGGCGAACTGAACAGGTAAATATCCGCGGCCGGCATTTCTTTGGGTTTGGCATCGCGGATATGATGCACATTTACATTGATGCCATCGGCAGTCAGACAGCGTTTGAACTCCGCCGCTACAGCCGCGCCATTGCCGTATTTGGATGCGTGAAAGTATTCGATGACCATTCTACCCTCCTGATGCTTCATAGTTTCGTTGGCGTGATTCAAGTTTATCACGATAGCTGCGAATCGGAGACAGGAAGACGCGGCTTCATGAACGGGATCAACCGGTCAACTGTTGCCAAATATCTTTCGTAATCTTTACCGAATACCCGGGTGAGATGCTTTTCTTCTGTACCGATAAAAATCCTCACGCCGAAGTATAAAAAGACAGCCGGTACGAAATAAACCCAGGATAAAGTTATAAACGCCACCGCCGGTAAAATAAAGAAGGTGACGCTGGCATAAATGGGGTTGCGCACCACCCTGTAAGCCCCGGTGGTAATCAGTCTCCCCGTAGGAAAGCCGACGATCAATTGGACTACCGCCACACCCCAGAGTAGCAGGCCGAGCAGCAATAACCCATATCCGACCGGCCGGAGAAAACTAACCT
>JAQTOJ010000054.1 GCA_028713395.1 Dehalococcoidales bacterium
GGCTCCCGCCCTTCGATCGCCCACCTGGAACCGGATATCAAGCTCAACGGTGATGAAACCATCGATACCGGCATCTTCAAATTGCAGGTTATCTGGACGCCGGGGCATTCTCCCGGTCATATCTGCCTCTACGACGCCGCCGATAAAATCTTCTTTGCCGGCGATCATATTTTACCGGTGATTACCCCCAACATCGGTCTGCCGCCGCATTCCACCGCCAATCCGCTCGGAGATTTTATCAAGTCATTAAGCGAATTGAAAAAATTGGATGTGAAAATCGTCCTCCCTGCTCACGAAAAGATTTTTTATGACCTCGGCAAACGCATCGATGGTATCATCCATCACCACGAGGTGCGCAAGGGCGAAATCATGAAAGCGCTGGATTCCACCGGATTGACGGCATATCAGATTTCCAATTCCATTACCTGGATGCCGGATATGGGCGGCGTGAAGTTTGAAAATCTGTGGGCGGGAGAAAAACGCGCGGCTGTTTCAGAAACTTTGGCACACCTCAGAGCTATGGAAGTCGATGGACAGGTACGCAGCCAGGAAAAACAAGGGGTCACCTACTACCATCGCGCTTAAGTATGGTTTACAATAAAGTTGTTCCCTCCCCTCAAGTTTAAGAAGCCTCTCCCCCGACCTGATCGGGGAGAGATACAGAGGGATTTATTATGAATCTGGTTGTTCCCTCCCTTCAAGTTTGAAGGGAGGTTAGGAGGGATTTGTGAGAAATTCATATAGGTTTTTACATTTCACTATAAAAGGAGGGTTTTATGGTCACTAAAATCGGTATCAATGGCTTCGGTCGCATTGGCAGACTAACGCTCCGGTCGATCAATCATTACCATCAAAACAACCTGGAAGTGGTCGCCGTCAACGATCTGGCGGATATCAAGACCAACGCTCACCTTTTTAAGTGGGATAGCAACTATGGCCAATATCAGGGATCCGTGGCGGTCGATGGCGATTCCATCGTTGTCGATGGCAAGAAGATCAAGACTCTGGCAGAAAAAGAACCCGCCAAAATTCCCTGGAAAGACTACGGCGTGGATATCGTGCTGGAAGCTACCGGCCGTTTCACGGACGCCACCAAAGCCGCGGCCCATTTGCAGGCAGGCGCTAAAAAAGTGATCATCTCCGCCCCGGCGAAAAATGAAGATATCACCATCGTCCTGGGCGTCAACGAAGAAAAGTACGATGCCGCCAAACACAAGGTCATCTCCAACGCCTCCTGCACCACCAACTGCATCGCGCCGGTGGTCAAAGTGCTGCACCGGCAATTCGGCATCGTCAAAGGCTTGATGAATACCATTCACTCTTATACCAACGACCAGCGCGTCCTGGATGTTGTGCACGATGATTTGCGCCGCGCCCGCGCCGCCGCTCTGAATATCATTCCCACCTCTACCGGCGCCGCCCGCGCCGTTGCTCTGGTCATGCCGGAAATGAAAGGCAAACTGCACGGCTTTTCCCTGCGCGTGCCCACCCCCACCGTTTCCATCTGCGACCTCACCGCTGACCTCGCGAAGGAAGTGACGGTGGAGCAGATCAATCAAGCTTTCAAAGATGCTGCCCGCGGCTCGCTGAACGGCATTTTACAGTACTCTGAAGAAGAACTCGTCAGTACGGACTTCAAGGGCAACCCTGCTTCCTCGATCATCGATTCCTTATCCACCATGGTCATCGGCGGGAATATGGTCAAGGTGATCGCCTGGTATGACAACGAGTGGGGCTATAGCTGCCGCCTCGGCGATCTGGCAAATTATGTCGCCAAAAAAGGATTATAACCTTGGTCGTACTGCATTAACACGACTCCTCTCCCTTGAGGGAAAGAGTAAAGTGAGCTGTACAACGCCTTCAACCTCCCACTGTCTTTGCGAGGAGGCATAACGACGAAGCAATCTAAAGCGTTACTTTTTTATTTACCTTCAATACCACCGCAACGCCCCATCTCCTGCCTCTTCCCCTGCTTGGGGAAGAGGCTTTATATTTTACAAGAGCGATTAACTGTTCCTCTTCAACCCCCTTTGGTGGTAAAAGAAAACAAAAAAGAGAGGGGCTGTTTAGCCCCTCTCTTCATTTTATGCCTTGGACTCAGATCATTTCAAAGGACGCCACAGACGCGGCGGCCCGGCGGGGGTTTGTACTTTAAAAGCGGCATGCGGCGGCGGCGGCCAACCCGTTTTGCAAACGGTGGCTTCACGGTATTCCAAAATCGGTAATGCTTTGAGCGCATTCACAATGTGGAACTGCGTGGGATTCTGTTCCCAGGTCAACTCATGCCATTCCACTTTACCTTCGCCCCAAACACCTTCCCAGGTGCCATCGCCCAGCGGATACAGGGTAGGATAGCTTACATCCGCGCCTTCTTCACCGGTCTTGGGCATATATTTCCACCCGAACCAGTCCTGACCGGGACGCTTTCTAATCGCTTCCATATCCTCTTTGGTCATTTTCTTGGTCTCTTTGATCGTCATATCGACGATCTTGTGACCGCGATAGTGCGCGTTGGTGCGGTATTCACCTTCTGTTTTCACATGATCTTCGATGTTGGCGAAGATTTTCGGAATACCCTGTAATTCCCTGCCCGTCAGAATCGGGTCGGTCAGGTTTTCCCAGAGCACTAAACAGAATTTGCCAAAATAGTTGTTGTCCGTCCCGTTGCTCTTGTAAGTGCAGGGGACATCTACGCCGAACATATTATAGTTGGCGCCGGCCAACCAGCCTATGTCACGCGCCTGGGTGCAGTACACATAGACCAGGGGTTCGCCTTCGATCTTGAAACAATCGGGCAGGTATTTCAAGAGCGTTTTCTTATCGGTGAGAAAGGTTACTTTCATCGTTTGCGAATCTGCGTAACCACCCACCCACTTGGTGTAACGGGAACCGAATTGAATTGGGTTCATCATACCAGCGATTGGTTGCTTTACCGGGTCCATTAACAATACTCCTTCCTTATTCTCCCCGCAAAGGGTCCTACCCTTATTCTACCCCTATTGGTTTTATTATTGCCACTTCTGGGCGTCTATGTTACAATTTGAGCGTTACTGGGATTAGCCAGGCAGGGTGATCTTGCGAATTCGAACACTAATGTAAAAGGGACGCTCATTTCAAAATGCGAGTCCCTTCATATTTAAAGAATAGAATCAGAATTGAGACTAAAAATTCTTTTTCGGTATAGGCTATTAGCTTTTTTTATTTTTTCAACCGTCAATCCAGGGTAAGTCAATTTGTTACGTGAATCATGATTTCCGATGCCTGATTCTCGAAACTCGGCATGTAGACATTCCCTTACGGTTTCAAAATGCTTATAATTGCACAAATTATTCGTTCTAATATGATCGGGGTATCTTGTTTGAAGGTACAAACATATTATCAATTTCCGAAATATACGAACCCTTCGATAGTCTTGTTAACCCGCTCATCAACTCGTCATCGCCAACCGGCATATGAAATATGAAATCGGCTTTTTCTAATATCTGGTCTAATGTCCCCTCTCCTTCGTAATTTGCACATATTATAGCTTGCAGTAACCAAGCGTCTGACCAGAGGTATCTACTTCGTTTTTTCATAGAATTTTGACACTTACATAACATTATAGCACCGTGAAAATTGAAAGTACCGCCACTGTTTTTTTTCAACTATAATTGGTATGTTTTTCAGTTGATGCTTAAGATTGGCTAATGCCTTTTAGCTTAGGCGTTAGAGTTTGTGGTATCATCTTAAACACCGAAGGAATAATATTAGAGTACATCTAAAGATGGATTATTTTTACCCAAGACAAATCGACTTTGAAGCAATTCTTAATTTTCGAGATCTGGGTGGTTATAAGACACGCAGTGGCAAAATGGTTGCATGGCGACGTCTTTTTCGAAGTGCTGAAATGTACCATATGACCATAAAAGACATGAAATTCCTGGAAGAGGAAATCGGAATTCACTCAATAATCGACCTCAGAAACTATAATTTGGAATTTATTGGGCCTATCAATAAAATCGGCGTTAAATACTACAGCGTACCTTTATTCATTTTCCCCGTATCTCAGGAAGTAAGACCAATTAAGGAAATAGACTTATACAAGAGCTTTACCAATTCGGGTGAGATCTATTTACATCGAATAAGACAAAAAGAATACATCCAAAAGATAATTGAAGCTCTAGAGATCATTGCCGAACCTAAAAACTATCCTTTGGTATTTCATTGCAATGCGGGCAAAGACCGCTCAGGAATAATAGCAGCTATAGTCCTGAGTATTTTGGGTGTCGAAGATGATGATATTATAAAAGACTACGCAATGACAGAGCCAATTATGGAAGAATTTATTAATCGCTGGAATAATGACCCTAAGACAGCAGATGTTCATAAAAATTTGCCTGAATACCAACTACATGCTTACCCCGAATCTATGGCTCTATTTTTAACGACACTACAACGCGAATATGGCTCTATCAGAGGTTTTATAAAAGAAAATGGAGCTGAGAAATCTTTGTTTAGTAAATTGGAAAAGACGCTATTAATCTGATAAGAGCCTAATAAATAAGATGCCTAACTTGAAGTATTACTTTTCAATAACTAGATCATTTAAACATGGGCGCGAAAGCATGGTTGTATAGTAAATAGGCACCATCAACCAAATCAAGACTGGACGTTTGCCATTACGAACAATTTTATAGGTCTGCCCGTCTTGTCATCATTCTGAATAAAGCTCTGGCTAGTGCTGAATCTCCGAGTGCTTCAACGTTTTTGGATAGCGAGACAAAATACTTAACAACCGACTGCTGCAGCAAGCCTTGTTATTGAAGCTTAAATTTGTGTACAATAGAAACTGAGCGCTTTGAAGAACATGTACCACGAATGTTCAAATCGCGCGTAATGGGGATTAGTCTAGTGGTAGGACAGCAGACTCTGGATCTGTGAGGAGAGGTTCGAATCCTCTATCCCCAGCCAGCTTGTTTAAGGAATTAGATTACTCATAACTTTCCCAGTTCGAATCACTGTGTTCATTAGCAAAAACGTTTATTTAGCTTTTAGCGCCCTTTGTTGCTTCTTTGGCTTTGTCTCAAAAAGCTTGGCTATTTCGTTCCTTATATAACGTTGAACGAATGAGTTGACCGTGCCATCCGGATAAAGAACACGGTTGCCAATTAAGGGCTTCATTTTCAGTTCTAATACTGACTCAGAATAAGGAACCCCTGTCTTTGCCTTTAGGTCGGTCAAGCTGAACCGGGCGTTTTTCCATATCCAGTCCCAGATTCCATTTTCAGAGTCATCTGTTAGCTCAGCCAACTTGTCGGTAGGCTTTACCTCAAGGGTTGTCCAGGCAATAATAATCTTGATAAACTCGTGGTTATCAGTCATTACCAAAACCGCTTCCGGCTTTTCATTCTGCTTAAACCAGTTGAGCTTTTCTGCGTAAAAAGTTGCGTTCACTTTATACTCCCACCGGGACTTGATGGCTTTCCAGGTAGAAACGGGCAAGGCATACCAGAGCTTGGCTGCGAGAGAGATTCCTCTTTTCTTTATTGAGAAGTAAGTCTAAAGCTAAGTTCAATTCCTTAGCTTCTGGCTCATCCAGTACAAAGCTAAGCATGACGGGAACCTTGAGTTCTTCTTTAGCACTTTCTTGTCCAGAAAGCTCGTCAAGCTCCAGATGAGACAACCTTTCCAGTTGCGCTATCTGTTTCTTATCATCGGGAAGCAATAAGGTCAGATCGTCACCGTCAAAGGACTGGAATAAATGATCTGATACTTGCAACATATCGTGTCAAGAGAGTGCCTAATAAATAGTTTACAGAGGGAGAGATAGATGACTGCACCTATTTATCTTTTTGCTTTTATTGGAATGCTAGTTGTTGGATATTTTATAGCATTAGTCGTAGTACCGTTTATCCTGTTTATTATGGAAATAGTGGTTTTACTTTTTTCCTTAACCAATTCCAAAGGTTCGCAGTATTTTACGAATAACCCAGTTAAAAGCACTCAAGAAAGTGAACCAAAAATCAATTACCCAAACAACATCCAGAAGTTCAGAAACGCGAAAATAGATGAAAGTAAAATTGGTCAAATCCCAACTATTCAGCACTTCTACAAAACTCGCAATGACAAAACTAATAAGTATCCCTGTTATATAATCTTCCAATTTGTCACTGACCAACTGAATAAGGTGCTTTACATCGTTCATTGCAAGGCATTATATCGTATAAGAATGAGAGCGTCAAAGAAAAGTGAGGGTGATAATAAATGAGTTTTATACGTACAAAAGAAATACCGCGTGGTTCAGGTAACTTCTATGACTATGAAGTGGAAACCATCCACAAGGGTAACAAGGTTATGCAGAAGCACATCCGGTATATCGGAAAATCGGGGACTCATGTATCAACGGGTACTGGTATGCACTCTCATAGCGATGCCACTATCACCGATACAGTGGTATTACCAGCGCGATCAACAAAACCATCCGCGCCTAAAGTATCCTGCAAGTTCTGCGATAGCGAGAATACCCGCAAGTACGGACTCTATAAGGGCGTCCAGAATTACTACTGCAACGATTGCCATACTAAATTCATCGGCACCGATGCGCTACCACACGGACGTGTATCACCGTCTTTCATTGCCAGCGCACTTAATGAATTTTACGGCGGTATGTCATACCACGACATTGAGCAGAATATCGAACAGCAGACCAACGAGGATATATCTCATACCGCCGTTATGAAATGGGTGGACAAGTACACGAGTGATGCCATCCGGCAAACTAAAGATCTGCATCCGAAAGTAGGGGACACCTGGATAGCCGATGAAACCTTTGTCAGGGTAGATAAGAGCAAGGCAAACGTGGAAAATCCTTACTCCAAGAGCCGTAAAGCGAAATGGATAGTATTCTGGGACATCATAGACGCGGACACGCGATTTCTACTGGCATCATATGTTACCACGACGCGGAATACGCAGGACGCGAGAATACTAATGGAGAAAGCCCAAAAGTGCGCGGTTAAGACTCCAAAGGTCGTGGTCACGGATAAACTCGCTGCTTATCTGGACGGCATCGAGCAGGCATACGGCTCAGACGCAATACACAGGCAAACGAGTGCCTTTGAAGTCAGGAACGATAACAACCTCATCGAGCGTTTTCACGGCACGTTAAAAGAGCGCACCAAAGTCATGCGGGCACTAAAGAATAAAAGCACTCTCCAACGCTTTACGGACGGCTGGCTTGTCTACTACAACTTCTTTAGACCGCATATGGCAACGGACAATAAACCGCCCGCCATGGTCGCCGGATTGCAATATGAAAACCACAATTGGGCGGACGTAGTCGGGTATCAGAAAGAGCCGATAGTCCAGACTTTGAAACCTACTACGACGGAGAGTGATATTAATGCATAGTGTTTATTGGCTAGTTATTGGCATTGTATTGGGGTGGTTTGTTACTTGTTTAGCTATCGGTTTTTCAGGTATACAAATAAAACATATAAACCTATTCCGACAAAGACCAAAAAACCACCAAATAAACCAACGCCAGAACCAAGATGAAAGGAAGAAGAGCCAATGACCAACGCTATGCCACAGACTAGGCAAATTGCAGGGAAACTTTTAGCAGTTACCTTAAAATCAAAATTCCAATTTATCGCTAATAATATATCACAGGAGAGTGCCTAATGCTACGAAAAGTTGCAAGTACCAATGATCTAAAAGAGTTGCACGGCGTTCAGGTACATCTTTGCCCGATAGACGATTCAGAGTTGCCAGGTAAAGTCTTGCTTGCTGGTCATCCAGATTCCAGACAATACAGTTCGCCCTTTCGAATTCGAGGGCACGTAGAACTTTCAAACGATTATGCCCATTGATAACTTGAAATTTACCTTCTTCGCTGGGATGTAGGCGCACGGTTAGAGGCTCATATCTGCCTGTTTGCTCAATGTGCCGTCGTAGTTTTTGAGCCGTCTCGGCATTCATGAAGTTGCTGTTCTCAGGATGCTCCAGCAATAGTTCAACAGAAATTTCCTGAATCCTAACACTATCCATTCAAGCCTCCGCATTAGTCTAACAAACCCGGTTGCAAGCCATACTTCGGCCATTTTCCAGTAATATTACACCTACCGCCGATGTCTGGATTCATACAGCCGCAAACAGATAAGTCTATCCCGTATTTCATAACAGTTTGCCTGAAACGATTGTAAATTTCTTCTCTTCTCATCTGTGATAAAGGAATAACTGAAGAATGTCCGGCATGTACTGCCAAACGCTTACCGTCTTTGTAGAAGCTAAATAAATCATCTAAAATCCCCTTATCTAAAATGCGCTGTTTCAAGGATGCCGTAATAGCCGGTCTCAAGAAAAGTGCGCTTATCGCGGCACGTTTTATCCCGGAGTTCGAGATGCTAGCACACAGACGGTCAATGGCATCTGGAGTATCGGTTATGCCGGGCAGAATCGGGACCACTCGCCCTTCTACGGCTATACCACCGGAAGCCATCTTCGCCATTTGCTTGAGCCGTATGGCGATACTTGCCGCATTTGGTTCGAACATCTTCCTTACATTATCATCATGCGTAATGATACCCACCTGGGCTCTGACTATATTGGCATGATTAATCAATAAATCGAGCGTTTCATCAGGTATTTTACCTTTGGTCAGAAATGCGATGCCGATATCCTTTGAAAGCAAGAATTCTAGTATTGAGTGACTTAATTCAAGCACTTCTGGGATGGGTTGGAAAATATCACTTGAAGGACTGAAATATACTGCATGAGGTTTATTACGCTTGCGGATTAGTTCGCTTTTTAGCTTCTCCAGCATATTCTTATAGATAATAATCTTGTTATAGCCAGGAAAGTTCCTGTAACCACGAGCATAACAATAAATGCAATCGTGGGCACAGCCGGAGGTCAGATTTACACACGGAATATGAGCAAGGCAAGCCAAACTTGATGACGAAAGTACAGGAGACTTACGCTCAGCCCAAATTACAGTCTGCGCTGAACAAACGGGTTGGGACTCCAATGGTAAAGGAAAACCGGGTTCAAGTATGTGAGGATTGGGGTTCATAAACACGCTCGCAAGTCTTCCTTTAAGTAATAGTCGCAACCTAGTTCATCTAAAATAATTTTCACGTTAACGGCAAAGGTATGCCAATCTATTGTTTTGGCATGTGGATGGTAATTGAGCTTCCCCACCTTAAAGGTATCAACGAATTTGTAAGTTTTCCGGATTATCTCCAAAGTAACTTCAGGATAAAGCACCGGTTCCAGACTCACCCAGGTCTTGATACTTTTTTCATGAGCTCTTATCAGACTGTTTATTCGTTCGGCAGGAAGTGCGGCAAGAGGTTCCCATTTTAAAGACATAGCGTCGTCCAGATTGGTAAGGGTGACTCCAAAATAGTCGCGGTCTGTTAATAGATCAAAATCCCGTTCCGCTCTGTCGCCGCCTTTGGTCAATATCTTGATATCTAAATGATAATAATGCAATGTCTGTATGGCTTTTCTCGCCAATTGGTATTTTTCATCGATGGGCTGATAAGGGTCGCAGGTAAAGCACATTAAAACCGGATCCTTGGTGTTCTGTAAACTTAATTTCCGGGCATCTGAGCTTAGCCTTTCCAGAATGTCCGGGCGGGGTAAAGAAGCATGAAAACGTTCTGTGGTAGTTCTAAGGGATGCCGGAGCATAGCAATATGTACACCAATGCCCGCAGCCTTGATAGAGATTGACCGCAAATTTAGCATATTCGCGGGCCTTTCCTTGTGGTTCATATATCACTGATGTTTTTAACACGGTCTTCTCGCTATTTTTCATTTGTTTATTCGGGCTTGATTTCTAAACCAGCGTAAATCACGTTCCCTTGGGCACCCCTGTACCAGTTCAACACTCTATTCGTAAATCCATACTTGGTACACAACGTGTCTATAAGGTGTTTCAAATATTGATCAAATTGACTATAAGGGGTATTATTTCTAATTTTCATCACTTCATTGACCCCGTATAAATACTTGTCATAAAGATTAATCTTTCCTCTAAGTTTCAAAGCCAGCCCCATCCCATCAGTTACACCTGGAATAAAGGGCTCTTTCTTGTCGTGTATCAGGGAAAAGAGCCCCGGCTTTCCAGCGTG
>JAQTOJ010000055.1 GCA_028713395.1 Dehalococcoidales bacterium
TCAAAGAGTCCCTGTCAAACCCTCACTAAATCACCCGTGGAGAAGAGGTTTTAAAGCTGATTTCGATAAAGGAGTACTGACATAATCGCTGAACAAATTTACTGACATATTCGCTGGACAACAACATTAATTTTGAGAAAGCAGAAGCCGCCGTTACTCAGCGACCGCGCCGCGATTGTTCACCCCATCAGGTGAGTGATGAGGATGCGGAGGCCGATACCGATGAGGATGAGACCACCCAGGATCTCGGCGCGTTTACCGAAGACATCACCCACTTTACGTCCGATGAAAAAGCCGATGCCGGCCACGATGAAAGAAACGGCGCCGATGAGCGGGATGACCAGCCAGATATTCACGTCCTCAAAGGCGAAAGCCAGCCCCACGGCGAGGGCGTCCAGGCTGGTGGCGATAGAGAGCGTTAACAGCAACCAGCCGCGGCTGATATCCACCGGTTTTTCATTTGCTTCGTGGTGAAAGGCTTCCCAGAGCATTTTCCCGCCTACGAATCCCAACAGGCCAAAGGCCACCCAGTGGTCGTAATCCGCAATCAAGTCCACGATGGTGGTGCCTGCCAGCCACCCTAACAAGGGCATTAAAGCCTGGAAAAAGCCGAAAAATCCGGATACGCGCAGCGCCTGTAATTTAGTGATGTTCCTGTTAGTAATGCTGGCGCTGAGCGCTACCGCAAAACAATCCGCGGATAAGCCCAGGGCAATCAAAAAGACCGCAAGAAATCCCATAAGTATGTTTTTTCAGTATGGCATACAAGGTTTCTTGATTTCAAACTCAGATTGTGACTTAAGTCGTTTGACAGCGCGGCGGGCTTTTGTTAACCTAAACATTAGTAAAACCATGATAAAGGTAACCTATACCTTCCATGCCGGGGGCGGGTAATTACCCTAGGGGGTAGGGAGAGGGGGAATCGGGGGAGAAGGGCGGTGGCAAAAAATCCGCTCCCGGTGTGGATATCGATAGCATGGGCTGTCCGTTGATTAGCAATATCCGGGTATCTCCCGCAGTGTATATTGAGTTCATAAAGCGTGCTTTACATTCCACGGTTCCCGTGCGAATAAGTGTGTCCATAACGCTACATTAGAAAATTGATGAGAATGATATTATAATGAGGTAAGTTGTTTCGGTGAAAGCCCTGAAGGGGGAAGATTTGAAGCGGGTTTATCTGGATTACGCCGCCACGACGCCGGTACGTCCCGAAGTGATCGAGGCGGCGTTACCGTTTTTTACAGAGGATTGGGGGAATCCTTCAAGCATCCACGCGTTTGGTCAGGCAGCCCGCGCGGCGGTGGAAGAAGCCCGCGGCCAAGTTGCGGCGCTGATCGGCGCGAAAAACAAAGAAGAGATATATTTTACCAGCGGCGGCACCGAAGCGGATAACTGGGCTTTGAAAGGTATTGCTTTTGCTAACCGTGAGCGCGGCAATCATATCATCACCAGCCGCATCGAACATCACGCGATCCTGGAGACTTGCCATTACCTGGAAAAACAGGGATTCACGGTCATGTATCTGCCGGTGGATCAATATGGGATGGTCGATCCCGATGCCGTAAAAAACGCGGTCACTCCGAAAACGATTCTCATTTCCATCATGCACGCTAATAATGAAGTGGGCACGATACAGCCCATTGCCGAAATCGGTAAAATCGCGCGGAACGCCGGGGTGTATTTGCACACCGATGCTGTACAGACTGCAGGGCATATTCCAGTTGAGGTGAACGCGCTCGGTGTAGATATGCTTTCCGTCTCCGGACACAAGTTGTACGGCCCGAAAGGCATAGGGGCGTTGTACATCAGGCAGGGCGTGAAAATCGAGCCATTGATACACGGGGGCGCGCAGGAAAACAGCATGCGCGCCGGCACGGAGAATGTGCCCGGTATCGTGGGTTTTGGGCGGGCGGCGGAATTGGCCGCCGCCGAACAACCCGGCGAAGCGGCGAGATCAACGGCTTTGCGGGATGAGTTAACACGGCAAATCCTTTCGACCATAAAAAACACACGTCTCAACGGTCACCCGGAAAAACGCTTGCCGAATAACGTGAATATCAGTTTTGATTTTGTTGAGGGTGAGCCCATTTGCTTAAACCTGGATCTGGCGGGTATCTGCGTGGCCACCGGCTCCGCATGCAGTTCGGAAAGCGCGGAAGCTTCACATGTTTTACTGGCGTTGGACTTAACCCCCGCCCAGGCACGCGGTTCTATCAGGTTTACGTTCGGTAAATGGTCTACCCCGGCGGATATTAAAAAGGTGATGGAGATATTACCGCCGACCATTGCCCGTCTACGGGCGATTTCACCCCTTGTGAAAAATACCAGGTAGGAGTTTGTTAATGGCAGCACAAAAAACCCAAGAAACCGAAATGCCGGAAATCGGGAAAATTTCACCGGCCATATTTTCCGAACTGATTTTCCCCCGCTTGGGCGCAGGGAATGAAAATATCCTGGTCGGTCCGCAGCACGGCGTGGATGTCGGCATCGCGCAGATTGGGAATAAAGCCGTGTCTTTCACCACCGATCCGGTTTTTATTGTACCGGAGTACGGCTGGGAACGGGCCGCCTGGTTTGCGCTGCATATTATTGCGTCCGATTCCGTAACCAGCGGTTTGAAACCCACTTATTTATCGATCGATCTGAATCTACCGATGCAGATGACCAAACAACAGCTCGCGACTGTCTGGCAGGTGATGCATCGTGAATGTGAAAAATTGGGTATTGCCGTGATTACCGGGCATACTGCCCGTTATGAAAATTGCAACTATCCGATGGTGGGTGGCGCCACCATTGTGGGGGTGGGCGGACTGGATGAATATGTCTCGCCGAAATTTATCAAGCCCGGCGATAAGATCATCATTACCAAAGGTCCGGCTATCGAAGCTTCCGGAATCTTCGCCACGATGTTCCCGGAGATTATCAAGAAAAAATTAGGCGCAGAATTAGGCAAGGAAGCAGAAAAGATTTTTTATATGATGTCTGTGGTGGAAGACGCGACCGAGGCCATCAAAGTGGGCGTGCGGGATAACGGCATTAGTTCATTGCACGATGCGACGGAATGCGGTATCTGGGGCGGTCTGTATGAAATTGCCCAGGCTGCCGGACTGGGCGTGACGGTGGAGAAAGAGAAAATCGTGGTGACCGCAGGCGTGAACGAGATTTGCGATTACATGGGCATTGACCCCTATGCCTCCATCTCTGAAGGCACGTTGATCATCACCTGCCGTCCTCACAAGGCCGATGCCGTGGTGAAAGCCTTGACGAAGAAAAATATCAAGTCTTCCATCGTCGGGGAATTGACCGATGCTAAAAACGGGATGGTCCTGGTAGAAAAAGGCAAGAAAAAGAAGCTAGTACATCCTATTGTCGATCCCTTCTGGCGGGCTTTTTACGGCGCGTTGGAAAAAAACAAGGCAAGGTAACCGAAAAAGGGGAATGGAATGATAAATGCCCTGTTGATTACGCTCCGAGAAGGTTTGGAAATCGCGCTCATCGTAGTGATTATCCTGGGCTACCTGGCAAAAACTGGTAATCGGCAGGGATTCAGACCTGTGTGGCTGGGCACCGGACTCGCCATCGTCGTCAGCGCCGTTGTCGGCGGGGCGATCTATTTCACCTCTGGAGAGTTACAGGGCAAAGCCGAACAGATTTTTGAAGGGACAGCTGTGTTAACCGCCGCCGCCGTGTTAACCTGGATGATATTCTGGATGCGCCGTGAATCCGCCGGTATTCGGACCAGTCTACAATCTCAAATCCAAACAGCCTTAAACCGTAGTTCATCCGGGGCGCTGGTTTTAATGGCATTTATCGCAGTGGTCAGGGAAGGCATCGAATTAGCTTTGTTCTTGTTTGCGGCGACGAGTACAGTAGCCACACCACTCCAGACTCTAACCGGCGGCATCATCGGAATCGCCATCGCCGTGGTGATGGGATACCTTATTTATAAGGGCAGCACCCGTTTGAATTTGAGGGTGTTTTTTAACCTCACCGGGGCGTTGTTGATCTTGTTCGCGGCGGGTTTGCTGGCACGCGGTATCCATGAGTTCCAGGAAGCCGGCATTTTACCTGTTAGCATCGAGCATGTTTGGGATATCGGGGGTATTTTGCCGGATGGTTCCGGCTTCGGCAGTTTCCTGGCGGCGATCTTCGGGTACAGCGCCAACCCTTCGCTTCTACAGGTAATCGGTTATCTGGGGTATCTGGTGGTATTTATACCCGCCTATTTTTATCGCGGGAAGCCCCAGCAAAAGCAGGTATCAGCCTAGGAGCAAGCTTTCGTCTGTCCCTATTTGTCTTCGTAGGGGTAAATCTGCAAACCTTGTGCGGTCATTAATAGCAGCACTCGCCCGGTGTTGACCGCCTCGATGGCAATAATAGCTTTCGCGATATCGGCATCGGTCGGCAGCACAGCAGCCTCTCCGGCAGGCAGCTGGTATTTCAGAACATGGGGTTTCACGCCGTAGTCCGCTTCAATTTTCGGCACGATCAAGCGGATCGCCTCATCGGCAGCCAGCAGCGTAATCGATTTCTTTTTCGTAGCAATAGCTTCCGCCCCCAGTTTCTGGTCGAGGCGAAGGATTTGCCAATGATAAAGCAAAACAGGCACGGCGACAATAAGAGCCTGTAGTCCCCAGATGGAACCTTTGAGCACCTCCAAGTTGAATTTATTCTGGAAGATCCCGTTCAGTATCTGGTAAATCACATTGCTTAACCCGGCAGCGGCGGCGATGAGCGAGGCGGCTAACAGGAAGTAAAGATAAATGCGTCGTGTCCGGGCGCGGCGTTCCGGGACACCACCGGCTTCGACCATTTTGATGATCTTGTTCCAGTAGTAAAACCACATGGGGGTGCCGACTATCAGCAGCGCCAGCGCGGCACCCAGGAAGTTCTGCCAGACGCTCCCGCCGGAAACTGTCACACCCCCGGTTCCCAGGCTGCGCGCCAGTAATCTGAGTATTAACCCGAAGAGGACTACCAACCCGGCAATCAGACTGCCTAATCCTAACAATGACATCAAGTATGCATAAACACGGCGGGCGGAAAAACGCATTTCCGGTATTTGTGAGGTTTCATCCTGTACGGTTTTCCGGTGGTAGATCCATATACCGGCGGCGACCAGCATCAACGGCACCGTCCAGCCCAGAAACAGGAAATATGTTCCGTTGCTGTCTACTCCCATGATGAAGCGTAAAACCATGTCTATGGTATAAATCAGCGCGACAAGACCGGCGATGACGCTGCCCACGATGGCATAAAGATAAAGATACACCTGCCGCAGGGTGGATTGATAATCACCTTTAGCCAGCTTTAGCCAGTGGAACCACCAGACAAAACTACCCACCATGACAAAGGCAAGGCTGGTACCCGCCGTGTCTCCCCAAAAATTACCGCTGTTGATGGTAGTTGTGCCCCAGATGGGTAGCCACACAACAGCATGGAGAATGAACATCACCAGTCCCCCGACCATAATACCCAACCCCCAGGCAGAGAAGATGTAAACGTACCAGCGTTTCAATGTTTTGGCGACGGAGGAAGGCTGCCCATCTTTTTCCTGGATACGATGGTGATAATACCAGATTACCGAACCTACGATAATAGTAGCGATCCACATGGAGGAAACGGTCAAAGTACGAGGGCCCCGGATCAACCAGGCAATGAACGATATGGCATTTGTCAGTACGGTGGAAAGGGCAGCAAAGAGAATGACATTCAGGTACCAGGCACGGATGGCGGAACCGGTTTCCTCAACATTACCTTTAACGTTTTTTTGAATGTTATTCCAGAATAGCCACCAGATGATCCCGCCGATGACCATGAGGGCGATCCCCAGACTGATGGTCTGGGCGGTGAAGGCGGTATTCCCTATTTGCGTGGCGGATTTGCGCGTAAACATATCCACAATCTGGCTGATGATAATACCGGCGCCGCCGGCGAACATCCCCAAGGTGATAATGGCCACGGCATAAGAAAAGAATCTTCTTGTCACGCTCATTTAGAGCTCCTTTTTAATACAGGAAGTAAACGTAATCCGGCTGCGAAATCTTCCATTTACCGGTTTCCATTTCGAGCTGAAAAGTCACGGTTTGAGAATAAATGGAATTATTTAGAATGCCCACGCTATTGTTAAAACGGTCAATGACTACATCGAGCGTAGCGGTATTGCCGGTGATTACGGGTTTACCTAATGTCACCTGCCATGATGGTTTATCCGGGCCGGCGTAGATTACCGGTTTCCACTGGTTATAAACGACCCGGGTCTGTGTGGAGGCGGATAGATAGCCGTAAGCGGTTGGGTAATCGGTGTTTTTCAGGGCAATGATATAGCGTTGCACGACGCCGTCGGGGGTGTTATCCGGCAACAGGGCGGAGTTGTTCTTCAATGTCAGCACCAGGGTAGTGGCGCCGATAATCAGCACGGCGATTATGATACCTATGATCGTTAACCAGCGGTTGGTAGATTTCATTTTCACCTCTATCCTTGAGTCTGAGTATAGTGCGGGGTCATTGAGAAGTCAAGCTTTGAAGGCTCTTTTGAGAAAGGCGCAATTAAACTATTTACAAAAAATAAATATCTGCTATAATAATCGCGATTTATCCTTAGTCTTCACGCCGAAATCTACCGATAATTAGATAAAGCAAATTACGTACTAACAAGATATTATCAGGAAGGTTGGATATAAAAATTAACAATACCATCAATAATGTTTTGGAATAGTTATATTTAGGAAATAAATAATATATAAGTTTGAATAACATTCAATGGTAGAGATTGCGATAAAGTGAATAGCAGTTGATTGTGAGGATGAAGAAGAGCATGAAAATGAATGAGAAACGAAAGATATCCGGCGCAACTGCCTCATCCCAGTCCAAGCTCAGAGTGAGATCTACCCCAAACAAGGTGCGGCAGTTTGCCGTTGACTCCCCCCCAGAATCCATTCTCCAATTATTAATCGAGAGCACGCAGAGCGCGGTTTTTACGGTAGACACCAAATTACGTTATACCAGCTTCAATAAACGCCATGCCGCCATCATGAAAGCCTTATACGGACAGGATATAGAAATCGGGGAGAGTATTCTTGATTACCAGACGGTATCCGCTGACCGGGAGAAAGCCAAGGAAAATTTGACGCAGGCTTTACAAGGAGTGCAATTTGTTGCCGCGGATTATTCCGGAGAAATGTCTCTTTCCAGAAAATATTTTGAGGTTGCCCACAGTCCTCTCATAAACGCGCGCGGGCAGGTGGTGGGCGTGGCGGTGACCGCCTATGAAGTGACACAGCGGCGTCGGGCGGAGCATGCTTTTCTCCAAAGCGAAGCGAGATTCCGATCGGTGATTGAGAACGCGCCGTTCGGGTATTTCCGTATCAGCCGCAATGGGTTATGGGAATATGTGAATCCGGTCTGGGAGAAAATGTTCGGCTTCACACAACGCGACATAGTGGGCAAACCTTTTGATGCCGCCAATCTTGCGCCTTCAAGAAAATTCAACCGCGAATCGTTTGATAGAGTACTTCATGGCGAAAGTGTCTCGGGCGAATATACCTTTGCAGCCGCCGGTGAATCTTTGACCCATCACAAATACCAGGCACAACCGGTGAAACTTGGTGAAGAAATTATCGGGGTGGAAGGGTTTATCGAAGACATCACCGAGGCGAAAAACGCGGCGGAGGCCTTGAAAATAAGCGAGACCCGTTTTCGTGAATTGACAGACCGGTTACCTGTGAGTGTGTGGGAAGTAGACCGAAATGGCGAATTCATTTACTCCAATCGCGCCGGCATAGAACTTCATGGATATACCTGGGGCGACCCTTTAAATTTGTGGGGTGTCATTGCCCCGGAATCCAGGGAAAGCACGCGGCAGGGTTTCAACCGGGTACTCGAAACCAAAACCGGTATAACCATGGAATTAACAGGGCTAAGGAAAGACGGTATGTTGGTACCCGAACTTGCCTATGTCTCGTGTATTATGCGAGATGATGAGGTAACCAGTGTTCTGGGCATCACTCTGGATGTCACCGAACGCAAGCAATTCGAGCACAAATTGCAGGTCAGCGAACAAAAATACCGGTCGCTTTTTGAAAACATGACCAACGGATTGGCATATTGTCAGATAGTGTATGAAGGCGGGAAACCGGTAGATTTTACGATACTGAATGTAAACCAGACATTTGAGCGGGTGACCGGTTTACGGAGTGTTGAAGGTACAAAATTGACCGCAGTAATACCGAATATCAAAAAGAATAACCCCGAATTGTTCGAGAAGTTTTTTCAAACCGCAGAAACCGGTAAACCGGTTGATTTCGAGATATTGCTCGACGGGTTGGCATTGTGGTTGCACTTTTCCGTCTACAGTCCGCAACCGGGGCACATAGTGGCGATATTTGAAGACATTACCCGGCGTAAAAAAACGGAAGAGGCTTTACGCGCCAGTGAACAAATTTACCGTTCGTTGTTTGATAATATGACCAACGGTCTGGCATATTGCCAGATGGTATACGAGGACGGGAAACCGGTAGATTTCAAATATCTTAATGTTAATGAGACGTGGTACAAGATTACGGGGTATAAGGATGTCATCGGGAAGACACTGACCCAGGTATTTCCCGATATTCAAACCACAAACCCGGCATTACTGAACAACTATGACCAGGTGGCCAGGTACGGCCAGCCTTTCGGGTTTGAAAATTACTTTCCGTTGGTCAAGTCATGGATAAAAGTCTTTGCATTTTGTCCGCAGCAAGGATATTTTGTGGCGGTGGTAGAAGATACTACCCAACGGAAACAGGCAGAAACCGCTTTACGGGAGAGCGAGCAGAAATACCGTTCCTTGTTTGAGAACATGATAAACGGCTTCGCCTATTGCCAGATGATCTATGAAAACGGGCAACCGGTTGACTATGTGTATCTGGATACTAACCGTTCGTACAGCAAATTAACCGGGTTAACAAATGTTGTGGGGAAGAGGGTCACCGAAGTGATGCCGACGATCCGGCGGGATATGCCACATCTATTCGAGTTATATGGAGAAGTGGCGGAGACCGGTAAAGCGGCTGATTTTGAAATATATCTGGCGCCTTTGAAAATCTGGTTGCATATTTCAGCCTATAGTCCGCAAAAGGGATATTTTGTAGCCATTTTTGAAAACATTACCCAGCGAAAGCGCGCAGAAGAAGCCTTACAAGAAAGCGAGCAGCGTTTTAGAGAATTGTCTGATTTATTGCCAATGAGTGTCTGGGAAATAGATACACATGGAAGCCTTTTGTACGTAAATCAGGAGGGGCAGAGGTTACATGGGGCCAAATATGGACAACATGATAGCAGCCTGGAGATTATTGCGCCCGAGGATAGAGTGAGGGTTTCGGAGTTTATCCAGGACGCTTTGAGAGGGCAAACGACCGGACCCTTTGAGTATAATGCCTTGCGAACAGATGGCACCACCTTCCCGGGATTGATATACGTTTCGAGGGTGATGCGCTATGGGAAGGTGAGGGGGCTGCGGGGTATTCACGTGGATATTTCCGAGCAGAAAAAAAACGAGCAAATCATTTTGAAGTCACTGGAGAAAGAAAGCCAGTTAAGGGCTAATCTGGAACAGCAGGAGAAACAGCGAATTGAGTTTACCCGTTTTATCGTGCACGAGTTGAAGACGCCTCTTTCCGCTTTGTTGGCTTCCTGCGATATGCTGGTGGATGTCTATAAGGAAAGGCCGGCTTCGGAAGTGGCCGAAAATATCCTGCGCAGCGCGAATAATCTTAACCGGCGCGTCGATGAGCTTTACGATATGGCGAAGGGAGAAATAGGCATCCTCACGCTGGTGAAAAAAGAAACCGATATCTATAAATTGGTTTCGCAATTACTCGATGAAATAGCGCCGCTGACTGCCAAGAAAAAGCTGACGCTGGCACACAACGTCCCACCAGGTACATTATTAGCTACGATCGATGAAATGCGTATCCGGCAGGTACTGACCAACCTGATCAATAACGCGATCAAGTTCACACCGGAAGGCGGTAAGATTGCCGTGCGGGTAACAGC
>JAQTOJ010000056.1 GCA_028713395.1 Dehalococcoidales bacterium
AGAAAAACCACAGGAAGGCAAAGTCGTGGCGGTAGGCCCCGGCAGAATGACCGATGAGGGCAAACGCCTGCCGATGGATGTCGAGGTCGGAGACATCGTAATCTATGCCAAATATGGCGGCTCTGAGATCAAAGTCGAAGGCGAAGAGCTGATCATCATGCGCGAGAGCGATATTCTCGCTAAAAAATCTGTCAAGAAATAGTTACAGGAATACAGGAGAAATTTAAATGGCAAAACAAATCATTTTCGGTGAAGATGTACGACACGCCCTGAAAAAAGGCGTCGACACCCTGGCCAACGCAGTCAAAGTGACCTTAGGTCCCAAAGGGCATTGTGTTGCCCTAGACAAGAAATGGGGCGCCCCCTCCGTCATCGATGACGGCGTGACCATCGCCAAAGATATCGACCTGCCCGACGCCTTTGAAAACATGGGCGCGCAGTTAGTCAAAGAAGCCGCCAGCAAAACCAACGACCAGTGCGGCGACGGCACCACTACCTCCACCGTTTTAGCCCACGCCATCATTACCCAGGGCTTCAAGAATATCGCCGCCGGCGCCGAATCCATGGCGCTGAAACGCGGCATCACCCTGGCTGTGGAAACCGTGATCGAAGAACTCAAACGCGCTTCCACCCAGGTCAAAGGACAGGAGCAGATCGCTCAGGTCGCCACCATTACCGCCAAAGACAAGAAGATCGGCGAACTGATTGCCGAAGTGATGGAAAAAGTCGGTAAAGACGGCGTTATCACCGTGGAAGAATCCAAAGGCATCACCTACGAAACCGAATTTGTCGAAGGTATGCAGTTCGACCGCGGCTACGTTTCCGCTTACTTCGTGACCAACGCCGATAAGATGGAAACTGTCATCGAAGACCCCTACATCCTGATCACTGATAAGAAAATTTCCGCCGTGGCAGATATTCTGCCCGCGCTGGAGAAAATCCTTCAGGTTTCCAAGAACCTGCTGATCATTGCCGAAGATGTTGACGGTGAGGCTCTGGCCACACTGGTCGTCAACAAACTGCGCGGCACGATCAACGTCCTGGCCGTCAAAGCCCCCGGCTTCGGCGACAGACGCAAAGCCATGCTTGAAGATATCGCCATCCTCACCGGCGGCCAGGTGATCTCCGAAGAAGTCGGCAGAAAACTGGATTCCGTGACCGTGGAAGATTTAGGCCGCGCCCGCCGCGTTTCCTCCGATAAAGACAACACCACATTGGTCGAAGGCAAAGGCTCCGAGTCCGATATCAAAGCCAGAATCAAGCAGATCAAAGCCCAGATCGAAGAAACCACTTCTGATTTCGATAAGGAAAAACTGCAGGAACGCATGGCCAAACTCTCCGGCGGCGTCGCCGTCATCAAAGTCGGCGCAGCCACTGAAGTTGAACTGAAAGAACGCAAGCACCGCGTGGAAGATGCCCTGTCCGCCACCAAAGCGGCCGTGGAAGAAGGCATCCTGCCCGGCGGCGGCGTCGGTTTACTGAACGCCCTGCCCGCGCTGGACAAACTCAAGGTCACCGGTGACGAATTAACCGGTGTCGATATCATCCGCAAAGCGGTGGAAGAACCCATCCGTTGCATCGCCAACAATGCCGGTAAAGATGGCTCCGTGATCGTCGATGCCGTCAAGAAAGCCAAGAAAGGCTTCGGCTACGACGCTGATAAGGACGAGTTCGGCAACATGATCGAGAAGGGTATCATCGACCCGACCAAGGTTGTACGCTCTGCCCTGCAGAACGCAGCCTCCATCGCCAGCATGGTGCTCATCACCGAATCCCTGGTTGCCGATATTCCTGAAAAGGAAAAAGCGGCTGCCCCGGGCGCCGGCGGTATGGGTGGCATGGGCGGCATGGAAGGCATGTACTAAACGAGCTTTCAGCAATCAGCTGTCAGCTTACCAGTAGGGTGGGTGAAACCCACCGGAATACAATATATAAAGAAAGCCCCGAGTCGCAAGACGAGGGGCTTCTTTTTTTGCCGAATAATCAAGCGACAATAGACAAGAAACAATAATCAAACAAACACCAAATACTGAATTCCTGATACTACACCACGTCATTCCAGTAAAATATAACCGCTGGATCACAAACCCACAGCACGGAATAGGAAAAACACGTCTACTAGTATTGTCATTTTCTGAGCGTAGCAAAGAATCTCTTACGCCTAAGCAAGAAACCCTTCGCTAACGCTCAGTATGACAAAGATGCCCATTGCCAATAACCCCTCCGGTATGAAATAATTCCAGATAAATTATTTTCACCCGTGTCCGGTTTTAGCCTTCCTACGCATTATAGCTATTAGGGAGCGCTAAATAAGGAGGTAAGTTTTTTGGAAGAAGCATCTGTCATTACCCTGATGCGCACGGGGCGCGCCGATGCTTTCTCGGAAATCGTCGCACACTACCAGACACCGATCCTCCGCTATCTCTACCGCCTGACCGGTGACTACGATTTAGCCCAGGACCTGGCGCAGGATACCTTCGTCCAGGCTTACAAATCCATTCTGAAAACCGATTCCGAACTGCAGCTCAAGGCCTGGCTTTATAAGATCGCCACCAACAACGCCTGGCAGCAAACCCGCCGTCGTAAAATTATCGCCTTCATCCCCTTTACTGGGCGGCACGAAAACACGCTGAAGACGGCAGAGAATCAGGCGGAAATTCTGGGTGAAAAGATGGAAATCCGGCAAGCCTTGAGCAAAGTACCCGCCGAGCAGCGCGCCTGCATCGTGCTCCATTTTGTGGAGGGTTTCAAATACCGGGAGATCGCGGCAACACTCGGTATCACGGAAGAAGCCGTACGCAAGCGGGTAGCCAGGGGCAAAGAAATTTTCCGCGCAAATTATACGGGAGGTAAAAACAAATGAATTGCAACGAATTAAAAGAATATATCTCAGCCTACGTTGACGACGAACTGACCCAGACGCAGCGGGACTTTGTGGAAGCCCACACGGCGAACTGCGCCGATTGCCGGGCGTTACTGGCGGAATACCAGGCCGCCCGGGAGACATTGACTTCATTGCGCGCCACACCCGCGCTACCTGACATTCAAGAAGCGACCATGGCTAAGATAAACACCGGCAAGCTGCTGGAAAAGCCGCGCCGCTGGCTTAAACCGGCCTTGGTGGCGGTGCCGGTATTGGCGGCGGTAGTAATTGCTCTATCATTAGTGTTCTCCGGAAGCCCGCTGTCTCCTGAGGAAGTTTTGGCAAAAGCCTCGGCGGCGCAACAGATAAAACCGGCATCGTTCGGGGTCACTATTGACAGCGACCGCTACAATCAACAAACGGGTGAATGGGAACCGGAACTATTGTATGAAGAAAAAATATCGCCCGGAAAGTACTATCACAAAACTACTTTTGTATCACTTCCTTCTCAGGAAGGCTTTGAAATTATTTATGCCGGTGATACAGCTTACTATCATTCCTTCCCCTGGGGTGTGACCTCCAGTTTACAGTTGTCCACGATCGCAAGTATGATTCAACAAGGGAAAGAAAGAATAAATTACCAGGATAGCTCCGCTTCAGAATCCTCTTATGTTGATAGTCTTCTTGCCGGTAACCTTAATGGGAATACCCAAATCACCCAACTGCCGGATGAAACTATAGATGGCGTTCTTTGTTACCATTTTCATGTTGTGGATAACGGACTAAAGACAACGCTAAGCACCGAAACAATTAAAAATTCCCCCGGTTGGAATAAACTTAGCGCCGAAGAACAAGAAATGCTTCTCAAGGCAACCGAACGAATGAACGAGCAAAGACAAAGCCCGAATTATAAAACTCAAACCGATATGGATATCTGGATCGGAAAAAGTGATTACCTGGTGTACAAAACATTGCAACTAGGCAGAATTGAGTCACCGAATCCATTAACCGGTGAAATAACAACAACCAATTGGAGAGGTAACATAATTTACACTTATCCGGTAGAACCCTTCTCGATCAACCCCCCGCTGGACGCTGAAGGCAAACTGCTACCGGATTGGTACATATATTCAGATTCATAATAGTCTTTCCAGCCCTCTCTCCCTCAAGAAAGCCCTTCATCTTAAGATGAAGGGCTTTCTTTTTATGTCATCCCCAACCGCCTTTGTGTAGACTTTCTGATCCCGATTTTATCGGGAGAAGAATCTCTTACGCCTAAGCAATCAAACCCATTCATCCACCTATGGCAGACTCAGTATGCCAAGAACGTCATTGCCAAATCTGCTCCGCTGTGAAATAATGCTTTTCAACCCTTTTGTCCGGTATTCGTACTTTGACGCATCCTTATTATTATGAGCGGTACGAAGGAGACAACGGTTTTGGAAGAGAAAGACATACTGGAAATGGTGCTGGCCGGCCACCCCGATGCTTTTTCAGAGATCGTCCAGACATATCACCCCCCCATTTTACGGTACCTATATCGCTACACCTTTGATTACGAAACAGCGCGTGATTTATCCCAGGATACGTTCCTGCAGGCGTACCGGGAAATACCTAAATTAAAATCATTGCCATCTTTCAAGCCGTGGCTTTACCGCATCGCTACCAACAATGCCCTGCAATTCTGCCGCCGTAAAAAAATCCTCTCATTCGTCTCACTCAAAGACGAAATCCAGATAGAGAGCCCGAGCACTCAACCCGCCGAACTCGATGAGACTATCTCCGTGAAAACGGCGTTAAGCCAAGTTCCCGGGAAACTGCGGATATGTTTGATTCTTCATTTCATGGAAGGCTTCAAATACAAAGAGATCGCAGAGACACTGCACATCTCGGAGGAAGCGGTGCGGAAAAGAGTGGCGCGGGGCAGCCTGGAATTCAAGAAACACTATACCAAAGGAGGTTAAATTACCATGAAACACATTAAAAATGAAATACTCTCAGCCTACGCCAACAAAGAAATTACCGATAGCGAAAAACAAAATATTGCAACGCACCTGGCGGCTTGCGCCCGCTGCCGGAAAATGCTGGATGTTTACCTGGGTGTCAGGCAGCAGTTAACCGCTGAGGCCGCAGTTAGCGCCGGAGCGGAAATCAAAGAAACGGCAGTGGCAGGAATGCGTGAACCCGTGGTCATCAGGAATAACCCGCGTCGCTGGTTGAAACCGGCATTGGTGGCGGTGCCGGTTTTAGCGGCGGCGGTCATTGTGCTCTCACTCATATTAACAGGTAGTCCGCTGACGCCGGAACAAGTGTTGGCGAAAGCCGCTTCGGTACAACAGGAGATGCACCTTTTTAACGATTTTAGCTCGACTACCGATTTCTATGATCCGCAAACCAACAAGTGGAAATCAGATATATTATGGGAAGCCAAATTCGCTCCCGGGACTTGCTATCAAAAATTTACGTTATTGCAGTATCCCGATCAGGAAGGCTATGAAATGATTAGCATGGAAGACACATCTTACTACCGAGCTTTCCCCCGAGGCATCATTACCGGCCTCCAATTGGCGGCGATTGGGAACCATATAACACACGGCAGAGAAATGGTTTCTTACAACGACAACCAAACACCCCGTACCAGTTCATCACTAAGCGAAGTCCTTGCCGCAAAATTGGGGGGCTACACTGAAGTGGTGAAAATGCCTGATGAACGTATTGATGGTGTTGTGTGTTACCACTATCACGCCACAGCTTCCAGACCAAAACAAATCCTGAGCATAGATACGATAAAAAACTCCCCCAGCTGGAATAAACTCAGCCCGGCCGAACAGGATGCCCTTATCGGGGCGGCAAAAATCGTGATTGAACAACAGCAAAAAGCCCCCGGTACAAACCTGATTGATACGGAGTGGTGGATTGCCAAAGACAATTTTCAAGTACTCCAAAAATTTTCGCTCAGTAATAAGGTTACCCAGGATCCGTTAACCGGTGAAACCATTAAAGAAATGCAGTGGCGTAGTACTACAACATACACCTACCCTGATAACCCGGTCATAAAAGCTCCGCTGGATGAGACCGGGAACCTGCTGCCGGAATGGCATCTGTTTAAATAGACCACCCTTCCCCCAGCCCTCTCTCCCTCAAGAAGCCCTTCGTCTTGCGACGAAGGGCTTCTTTTTTGTTGACAACAGGCTATTTATACACCATAATAATCTTACGTTAGACTTCCTACGTTGTACATCTGTCATCTAACACAAACAAAAGGGGTTGATATGGCGACAAATGATATTGTAGTGAGACCCAAGAGGCAAGTCACTCTACCCAAGGACATTTGCCAGAGACTCGGCATTGAAACCGGCGACACCTTGGAAATAACCGTGGTTGGCGCAACCATGGTAGCCCGTCCTAAAAAGACTCTCGCAATGGAAGCATTAAATGAGATACGAGAAGCTTTTAAACGTTCCGGGGTCACTGAAGAACAATTGCTGGAAGCTACTCGCGTAGTGAGACATCCCAAATTAACGGAGAGACAGCGTGGTACAAAAACCTGATATTCTTGTATTTTTGGATACGAACGTCATCTTTTCTGCATTGTATTCTTCACATGGTCACGCAGCAACGATATTGGAACACTATTTCAAAGGCAACATTAGAATAATTATTTCACAATGCGTTCTTGAAGAGTCCATCCGTATCCTAAAAGAGAAGCTCCCGAATTCTTTAGCGGCATTTAACGCACTGTTGGTTAATGCCCCGCCATTAATCTGCAAGGACCCTTCTAACGATGAAATTACCCGATGGTCAAGTGTAATCAATACCGACGACGCAAAAATATTAGCATCCGCAGTGGCAATACGCGCTGATTATCTGATAACTGGAGACACTCACTTTTACAATAAGAATATCTCTGAAAAATCAGGCCTGAAAATTGTGACCCCGGCGCAATTTATTAAAGAATATGAAAAGCGATAGCTGGATGACGAACCAAGTCCGTTTATAACGCCGTAACGGTCTTCTTCGCTTCTTCGGTCATTTCATATTTACGGGGCTTTTTATCCGGATTCGGCAGCCGCACCCCCGCTTTTTCCAGTAAAGGCCAGATATTCTTGGCAAACTGATTTCCAAACGTAGCGTTATCCGATTTTGAGATATGGTTATTGGGGAATTGATTCCTTACAATCTTCATGCAATCGTTGCTGCGGAAAGGCCCCACCGGTATGCGCTGTATAATGGCTTTGGCAATGGCTTCGTATTCCGGCTGCCGATTCAATATCGGCGGTTTTTCCCGGGGGATCATCACGGGGATATGATGCATGATGGGTGGTTTTTCCACAATGACAGCGGGAGCCGGGGCGGCTACTTTGTTTTCTGTATAAGAAATGGTACGCAGATAACGCGCGGGCAGAAAGTCATTGAGCGCCCTTGAATGAGTATCGGGGCGATCGGTCAAAAACCACATGAAAGGTAAATCATTGCTGCTATATTGCGGCAGTTCCTGTTTGATGGCGGAAAACAACGCCACATAATCGCTGTCATCGCTCAAAATGGCAATGTGAGTGACGCGGTGCGTCAGTAAATCGGAAATCGCATCCAGCACCAGCGCCATATCCGCCAGATTCTTGGAAATTACACCGTAACCGTAACGTTGAATACCGTTAATGGAGACCTTGATTTCCGGGAACATATGATCCGCCCAGAAATGCCAGAGGCGGGTCTGGTCGGCGCGCACGTAAAACCGCATATTATCCGGTTTGGGAAAGTCCGCCGGCCATTGTTCCAATGTAGCCACGATGGCTTTTTTGGCGAATTCGGTCAGGTTTTCCACATCCACATAGAGTGTTGTTATCGGCATATTCTATTCCTTTGATGCGCTGATTATTAACCTAATTGTAGGGTTAATGCTGAAAACATACAATAGCCGGTAGTGAACCAAAAACGATTACGGGCTGGCGCCAGGAACGGGTTATATCTTTAGTATGTCCAGCAGTTTATCTTCGTTTTTCACCGGCCCGACCAGCGAGAGCCGCAACTTTTCACTGACCAGCAGTTCACGCGCCACGGCGGCCATTTCGGCGGCGGTAATAGCATCGATTTTTTCGACCACTTCCTCAACCGTCATCACACGGGAGCTCAACACTTCCGCCCCGCCCAGCCAACCGGCCACGCTGCGGCTATCTTCCATGCGCAAGAGCAATCGTCCTTTGGTGAATTCTTTGGCTCTATTCAATTCTTCCTGTCCCACCGGTTCTTTTAACAGGGTAAGCTGGTGCAGAATCGCTTTGATGCCGGTCTCCACGTTTTTGGGATCGACGCCGGCGTAAACGGTCAACGCCCCGGTATCCTGAAAATGATCGAGGTAACTGTGGATATCGTAAACCAATCCAAGTTTATCGCGTACCTCCAGGAACAACCGGCTGCTCATGGCTTCCCCCAGAATCACGTTCATCAAGTCCAGCGGGTAGCGCCGCGGGTCGATCAGTGAAACCGCGGGTAAAGCCAGGCAAAGCTGGGTTTGTTCGGTTTCTTTTCTTTCGATAATGAGCCGGGGGTTGGCTTTTTCAATGTACGGCACAAATGGCCGGGGCGGTTTTTTCACCGGCCAATGCCCCAGCAACTTGTTGACGCGTTCGATCGTCGCTTCGTGCTGAATGTTACCGGCGATACTGACGACCATGTTCGCCGGGGAATACTCGCCGCTGATATAGTCCAGCATTTGTTCACGGGTAATCGCGGTCACCGATTCTTTGGTCCCCGCGCCATCGCGCCCCAGCGGATGGTCAGGCCAGAGGATTTCGTCTAACAACATGCCGACAAGCTGCTGCGGAGTGTCAAGGTACATACCGATTTCTTCGATGATGATGCGGCGTTCTTTTTCAATATCGTTCACATCCAAACGGGAATGCAGCACCATATCTACAAGCACATCCAGCGCAATTTCAAAATGCGGTTGGGCAACCTTGCACCAGTAAACCGTCATTTCTTTATCCGTGGCGCCGTTAAGAATGCCGCCGACGCCCTCGATAGCGCCGGAAATATCCTTGGAATGGGGACGTTTGTCAGTCCCGCGGAACATCAGGTGTTCGATAAAATGAGAAATCCCCGCCTCGGCTGCCGTTTCATAGCGGGAGCCTACCCCCAGATAAATACACACAGATACAGAGCGTGTATGGGGCATGGGGCTGGTTATAATGCGGAGACCGTTATCGAGTGTAACTTTATGGTACAAATTAGTTTCCTATATATTAATTCTAATCTATGAGTGCCATTTGGTCAATCTTTATGTCTAGTAAACAAAGCCAGCGGCATTCCGCCGCTAGCAAATTTCAATGAATCAACAGAGGCCAATAGCTAGAAGCTCGTTGCTGCAACGAGTTGACGGAAAGACTATAATTGAGCTACATTTAATAAGTGGCAACCGGGTGATACCGTGCCTGTGGTGCCGAGTGCCGAAGTGGCGGAATGGCAGACGCGCTACGTTCAGGGCGTAGTGTCCATAACCGGGCGTGAGAGTTCAAATCTCTCCTTCGGCACCACTAATTTCTTGCGCTTGTAGCTCAGTTTGGATAGAGCGCTGCCCTGCGAAGGCAGAGGTCGTGGGTTCGACCCCCACCAAGCGTACCATCATACAATTCCCGTTTATGGGTTAAAACAACTTCAACACCTTTTTCAACAGCCAGATAATAATGAGAATGACGGCCAACACCAGCGCAACGTGGATTAACGCTCCCAGACTCCAGACGAAAAACCCTAAAAGCCACAGGATCAGCAACAAAATACCCAGTATCAGTAAGAAATTCATACCCCTCTCCTTCTATTTACGGCTTTACTCCATCAATAATCTTCAGAATTGCAATTCACCAGGCTTCTTTCGGTACTGTTTTCACTTGGTCTTTCGCCGCCGGATACCCAAATGCCGGCGCCAACTTTTATCTCCCAGTTCGTTGTGAATATTCTCGAACAAGGAAGTCACGGCATCCCGCACGGCGGTATCCACCTCTTCACTATCGATGATATCCACAATCGCGTCATACGTTCTCTCCTCTGCACGTTCCAGGGCAATATCTAACCCTACGATGCGTGCCAGTTCGGGGCCTAATCCCTCGCGGGGGTGCGCTTGACGCACGCGATTGAGC
>JAQTOJ010000057.1 GCA_028713395.1 Dehalococcoidales bacterium
GGGTTAGGCAGGTGCTCCAGGACTTCAGAGATAATGGCATAATCGTAGGTCCCGGGAAGCTGAAAGTCATCTTTAGTGAGATCGGCGACTGAGGCATCAATGCCTCTTTTATTTGTAAGGGATACTGCCTTAGCCGAAACATCGATTCCATATGGAATGGCTTTTCTCTCTTTTTTCAAGTATTCGAGAAGATTGCCGTCTCCGCACCCGATATCAAGCACACTACTACCTTCCTCTATAAGAGAAGCGATCATTTGTTGCTTGGCAAGGGAAACGGGGCGATAACCTTGTGAGACCTGATTCCAATAATCTTCGTAATCCAACTGTCCTGTCCGAAACGGGAATTCCTGGAAAAGGTATGCCCAAATTTTACCGATTTTTTGTGCAAAGCTAAGCCTTTCAGAAAATAGAGTTTGTCGAGTGCTATTCAATGTGTTACAATCCTCCAAGAGAGTACGGCTAAAATTTCTTCTTTATCATATCATAATTCATCCGGAATTAAGAATCGGACACTTCAATCAAGGCATAAATTAAATGGTTACAGAAAATCACACACTCACGCGCCTAAAAAATGTAATTTCCCACGATCTTTTTATCATCAATTTTCTGACACTGATTTTAAGCGTAAATATATTCTTGTTCCCATCTTTTCTGCTTAGAGCTGTTATCGGTTTCCCTTTTATCCTTTTCTTTCCGGGTTACGTATTATTGATCACTCTGTACCCTAGAAAAGACTCCCTTGACCCCACAATCAGAACCTCTTTGAGTTTTGCCTTAAGTATCAGCATAACCGGGATTATCTGTCTGATTCTTAATTCCACTGGCTGGGGGATAAGACTGGAATCAGTCTTGTACTCTCTGGCATTGTTTATATTGTTGTTTTCAGTAGTGGGATGGTTCCGTCAGAGGCGGTTCGTCATGAACGACCGCCACGGAAAAAGGTTCTATAAAATTTCTTTTAGCCTTGGACAAAACAAGACCGATAAGGTACTGTCCAGTGTCCTCATTATCGTGGGTCTAGCAGCAATCGCCACTGCGGGGTTTGCCATTTTTACACCTAAAACAGGGCAAACGTTCACGGAATTTTATGTACTGGCGGCGGACCATTCGGTCGATTATCCGTCCGAGGTCGGGGTTGGTAGTAAGACCACGGTAATTATAGGATTGGTCAATCATGAAGCCCAAACCACGACTTACAGGGTAGATGTGAATATTAACGACGTGAAATCAGCCGAGGTTGGCCCGGTCACGATTGAACCCGAAGGTATCAACGAACAAAAAGTCACTTTTGTTATTAAGGACGTGGGGCAGCAACAAAAAGTCCAATTCAATCTCTACAAAAACGACGAATCCACGGTATATATGGAGCCGCTACGTCTTTGGTTCGACGTGAAATAACCCATTTTATCGGAGTCGTAGTTTGGTAAGGTTCATTCCCCATAAACTGTTTTTACAAACCGCCGAGATAACGCGCCGTTGATTGAACATTCAACCCAACAAGCGTATAATTCGAGTGGCAATTTAGTGTTCATAATCATGCTTGGCGGCGATTTCTCCGATCGCTGCCAAGAAATTACACCGATATAAACTGACTTAACTGATGATGACTAAACAAGTATCCCCCTCAAGTAAAATATGTGAAACGCTCCTCTATTTTCAACCTCTTTTCCCTATTCCTCTGTATTTCACGGTATTGACTGGACATCCTCCGCTCTGGTTAGGTCTCGTTATTGGTCTTTTACCGTTAATTGTAAGGTATTTTTACCAAAAGGTATTCATACAGCAGACTCTGTTTGATGCGCCGATACTCGTATTTTTAGTGGGCGCGACAATCGGTTCGTTGATCGCCACTAATAAAGATATCGCCAGTAGCGCCTTGATTTCGCTTTTAGCTTCTGTTTTGATTTATTACGGGATAACAAGTAACCGCGACCGAGGCAAATATTACTGGATCAGCTTGGGAACTTTAATTATCATTATCTCGATTACATTTGCTGTCTGGTTTTTCTCTCAAGGCCAATCAAAACGTTTTCCACTTAATCAATGGGCTTTCGATCTATTTAAATCAATGCCAAAAACCACCGGGATCTCCTTAGGAATACATGGAATTGGCGCTTTATTTTCCGCCGTCATTCCCGTCATCATTGGGGCTTTGTTGTTTCTGAAAAACAAAGCCCAGGTAGTTTTACTTATAGTTTTAATATTACTCTTGATATTTATCCTTTTTCTGAGTGTATCCGGGGGAGGCTGGATCGCGTTTGTGATCAGTCTGTTCGGCATTCTGATCTGCTGGCGCAAGCGCTCGGTTTATTTCCTCATTCCGATTTCCGGCTTGATGGCCGGGGTGGCTTTGTATTATTACACCAAAATAAATTGGTTGTACGCCTCATTTTCTATCGAAACTCTGATGAGCAGGATCAATTTGTGGATGAAGACTATTCCATTGCTGCGCGATATCCACTCATTTCTTGGTTTAGGGCTTGGAGCCTGGGTGGAAACATATAACACTCTTTATAATAGCGTTGAAGTCCATCTGCATAACAATTATTTACAGGTTTTTACCGATATGGGAATATTCGGGGTACTGGCAATGCTATCCGCCGCCGCTATCTTCACCGTGACCGCATGGAAAATTGTAAATGCGAACACGCAAAGCATTACCAAGGGAATTGGCATCGGGTTGATCGGTAGTTTCCTCGGCGGAGCTTTTTTTAACTGTCTCGATGTTACCCTTACCGGAACAATTACTGAACACAATTCATATCTATATTTGAGCATCCCATTTCTGTGGATCTGGGCGGCCTGTTACTCTGTCGTGTTTCACAAACTTAACTCTCAACATGAATATGAAACTAAATTACCCGGTGTCATTAACAAACCGTGATAGCCTGGTAAATGTGTGTCATCTGTATTATTTGTTTGTTCCCGGGCGTGTCACAAAAATCAGATCGGGGAGTAGTCCATTGCCTTGACTTGACCGTGATTGTAGATTACGATGGAGACTAGAATCATCACTCATTGACGGAGTTTATTATCCATGAAAAATCCCTATCGCACACTCGGTATCGGGTTGGCTATTGGTGGTGGCGCGTTAGTTCCTATCTTCTATTTTTTTATTAATTCCGTTCCCCTGACGGCGGTAGGTTTATCATCAATTATATTAGGTTTTACCAGCATTGCCCTCGGGAACTCCCGCCCTTACATTTCGCCTGAAGCCGCCAATATTATCTTAAAAACCGGCATGGAAAATACGTCTGCCCTACTGGAAGAAATTGGGCTGAATACCAAAGCTATTTATGTCCCATCCTCAAATCGGGACGGAAAGCCTCAGGCCATAATTCCCTTAATACCTGAGGATGCTCCATTATTGACGAAAGGCAAAATAAACGGAAGACTAATTGTCAGATTTGGCGATAGCCCAGACGCGATGGGAATAGCGGTTACCACACCGGGCAGTATCAACCTGAACCAACTACCGGCGAAACTGGGAAATACTCCAGAGGACATTGAAGCCGCGATCATGTATGTACTCGTCGGGCTGCTTGACCTGGCGCAATCTGTCCGCGTGCACGTGTCTCCAAGCCAGGTTGATGTTGAGATTAAAGGAACGAGATTAAGCTACGAAGATATTTGGTATTACCGGTGCCTCGGTAGTCCGGTAGCCTCGATCGCCGCAACAATAACGTGTGAAGCCTTGGGTAAACCTGTCAGAATTGCTAAGGAAACGGTGACGGGTAAAACCGCCCTCATTTCACTTGAGGTGGTGTCATGAGAGTATTCAACCGTTATCTGGTTATTTTAGCGGTTGTGTCTGCGGTTATCAATGTCACATTGGCGATATTCAAACAAAACGACCTTTCCGTTTATTTCATGTTAAATATCATCGCTTATCTTGTGATCACCCTGCTTCATGTTTATTTCACCCCGAAAGCCCGTAGCGCGCTAAACGGAGTCACCGTCGTGCTTTTCTCGGGATTCCTCGTAATCATCGCGGTTAAGGTTTTCGAAATCCTTTCAAAGTAAAAGTGATCGATGAAGAAGCTGATTAATTTAATCATATTGGTCTGTTTAACGGCAGTGTTTATACCCGCCGGCCAACCGGTGCTGGCTGCCGACTTCCACCAAGACCCGGATGACGCCATTGCCATTTTCAGCGGGGTAGCGCTGTTTACCTATTATGCGGACACCCTGGACTTCCTGCTCAATAAAGATCCCCAGGAAGTCACAAACCGTATGGATAAAATGCCGTTTGCCAATATCCCGGAATCGTTGACGGACGTGACCGGAAACTTTGCCTCTTCAACAAAATCCGTCGCCGGTACAGTAGTGGGGATAGAAACTCAGCTCGATACCCTGAGACAGCTAAGAGCCCAATCCAGATATGATGATACCATCGCCCTGGCCCAAACTATTTGGGATACTATTACCGATGCCCAAATAGTGACAGCCGCCATGGAAAAGGCGGTAGCTTTAACCGGCAACGGTTTTAAGGTGATGTCCTCCAAAAACAACTCTGATATCAGGATTGCGTATGATAGACTAGTGACGCTGATCCAGCGAACCAAAGAACTGCTGGATATTTACAAAAACATTTTAAGCAGCACACTCTCCGCGGATGTATCCCAATTAAAAGGGGTGGCAAGCACCGCCTTAACGCTGACGGTCGTACCGGAGGCCGCTTTCGTAGGGGATAACATACAAGTGAGCGGCCACCTCACATCAGGGGATGCAGGCCTGGCAGGAAGAAAGATCGATATTTTGGGCAATAGTGCCCTTTATGGTACCGCTTTCACCGATAATCAGGGTAACTATTCGATCACGGTAACGGTTCCTTTTGAATACCGGCCAACGGTTCAAATACAGACGACTTATTTTCCTCAAAATGAAGATATCGGTAAATACCTGGCGGCCGTTAGTCCGAAGGTTCCGGTGGACGTGCTCTTTTATCAGACCCGGCTAGAGTTTCAGACGGATAACAAAACATATCCGGGTAGAAATCTAACCGTTAACGGGAGCATTATTTATAAAGCTCCTGGAAATATTATTCCGATACCTATAGATCGGAGCATCGAGATATACTTTGACAACGAACTTGTTACCGAACTCACCGCTGCTGGAGCCTTCTCCTACACGTTTTTACTCGCGCCTGATATCAAACTAGGCGGGCACTTGATAACCGTCACCACCTCCGCTTCCGGTAGGTACTCTCCGACGTTCGGCGATATAAATATCACGGTACAAAAAGCAACGCCGGTTTTTAAGGGAAAAATCAATTCTGCCATCCTGATACCGGGTAATATCAAGTTCGAAGGCCAAATCATATCTGATTTAGGTGCCTTAACCGATCCAGGAATAATGGTTAATTTCGGGGGAAATACGTATCGATTTACGGGCGATACAAAAGGTATAGTATCCAGCACGGGGAGGACGAAGTACGATTTTAGCCTGATCGGAACCCAAACGCTAGAGATGACAATTACCCCCACCGAACCTTGGAATAACATTGCGGTCATTACGGATCAGGTGATGGTTATAAACTTGATCAATTGCGGATTATTTCTCGGGGTGGTTTTACTCTCGTTGCTGTTGATTCCCCGCCGGGTAAAGATCAAGTGGGGACAACGCCCTACAAAAAATCAGACCCTCGCCGGTCCCAACTCCCCGGTGTCTACCGCGCCGATTTATCAAGGAACCATCACCGTTGATCGTCCGGTTGGAGCTACCGACAGTACGCCCTTTCCTCTTCGAACTGAAAACAAAAGTGAGATCATTTCGTTGTATCGCGTGACTCTGATATTGGTGGAAAAGATCACCCGTATAATCTTTAAGCCACAGGAGACTCTCAGAGAATATGCCCGTGATGTCGAAAAACCTCTGGGCAAGGTGGGGGCTTTCTTCGGAGCATTAACGAGAATAGTGGAAAAGGCAATTTATTCGCCACGTCGCGCCACCGAAGAGGAAATAAAAGAAAGCCGCCGGATTTCTGAAAATATCCAACAGGAAATCAAGAAATGAAGACAGGAACTCTGCTTGTTATTGTCGTCGGGATAGTGCTGGCCATCTCGGTGATTGCGGTCTGGTTCGTGCCTTCTCTAGAGTCTTATATGATCGGGAATACAACCTGGAACGGTATCAGCAAAACCATGAAGGTGCTTAACGGGAATATCATCTATTCGCTGGATGAAATCCCGCCGAAATCCGAGGATTCGATTTTGCTCACCATCCCTTCGCTGGCCTTTGCCCAACACGAACAGGAACAATTGAAACAATTCGTATTGCAGGGAGGCACCTTATTAATTGCCGATGATTATGGTTCCGGCAACGACATTTTGTCTTATTTAGGCTTACCCGCGCGTTTTAACGGTAATGAGTTTTTGGATCCGCTTTTCTGTATGCGCAACCCCAGCTTACCTAAGATCGTAAACTTTTCCCGAATACTGGTTGCGCAAGGAATCACTGTCTCCGTATTCAATCACGCAACCGTAATCGATAATGTGGCGGACGAATTTGTGCTTGCATGGTCTTCACCAACTAGTTATCTGGATGTCAATGGAAACAATAAACAAGATATTAACGAACCTTCAGGCATGTATCCGGTTGCCGCCCGCATGCCGTTCGGGAACGGGACAATTATTATGGTTTCCGATCCGAGTATTTTGATTAATAGTATGATAAACCGTTATGATAATTTGGAATTTGTGAAAACGCTGATTGGCCAGAACGGGGGTGCTGATAAGACCGTCCTGTTCGATGCTTCACACCTGGCCGAGACCCCGTTGGATGTATCAAAAAGAGGACTCGGGGAGATCAGAAAATTCGTGTCAAAACCTTATCCGACATTAGCCTTGCTGGGGGTGGTTTTTATCTCGATTACACTAATATTAAGAAAAAGAGGTGGCGCATTTGGTGGATAACTATACAATAACTGACCTTTACTCTAAAATCCAGGGGGAGCTGTCAAAAGCAATTATCGGTAAGGGTGAGGTTGAGAATGCCTTACTTTTATGTTTATTGAGCGGCGGGCATCTATTGATTGAAGGCTTACCCGGTACGGCTAAAACAAAAATAGCGAAAACTTTTGCTGAAGTGCTCGGCTGCAATTACAAGAGAATCCAGTTCACGCCGGATATGATGCCCGGCGATATTACCGGATTTTATGTTTATTCACAGGATGGCAACTCCAAATTTATCGAAGGACCGATTTTCGCCAACATTGTACTGGCAGATGAGTTGAACCGCACGACACCGAGAACCCAATCCGCCCTGCTGGAATCCATGCAGGAATATCAGGTTAGCATCGAAGGGAAATCTTACTTGTTGGAAAAACCATTTATGGTGATCGCTACCCAGGTGCCTATCGGAGGGGAAGGAACTTACCCGCTGACAGATGTCCAAGTGGACCGTTTTCTTTTAAAAGCCACTAGTGTATATCCCACCAGGGAGGAAGAAAAAAGCATTATCGGTAATATCGATAAGATCGATGAACCGATGATTAAGCCTGTCACCTCCCCTGAAGAAATAATACGTTTACAGAAACTCGTCAGGGAGGTATTTGTATCTCCGGATATCGCCGAATATATCGTAGAGTTGATCTCTGCCTTACGTGCCGATCCCGATGTTCTCTGGGGTCCCAGCGTCAGATCCGGTATTTCACTTTATAAGTGCGCGCGTGTATTGGCTTTACTGGACGGACGGGATTTTGTTATCCCAGATGATATTAAAAACCTGGCCATGCAGGCCATCGAACACCGTTTACGGGTTAAGCCCGAATCCGAAATCGATAACATTACCGCGGAAATAGTCGTAAAAAGAGTACTTGAAAAAACCCCGGTGCCCAAAATCAATACATGAAAATATTATCCAACCGGCTTACGGTCATCAGCCTGCGTATTTATACCATCGGGGCACTCATAGTTGCCGCATTGGTCTCTCCGCCGGTGCTTTCGATTTCCGTTTTGATCACAATGTTTGCCTACCTTTTTATGTTATGGAGGGGTATCAGGACGAACGCCCATACAATGCTGTTATTATTCATTTTTTTCGGGGTGGCCGTATTATTCTCTCAAGTGGTCAATTCGCTTGTATCGCCGCTGATCGCCTTCCCGGTATTACTTTTATTCAACCGCATTTTAGAAGAAGATGCCCCGCTGGGCACACCGGTGCATTTGAAGCATAAACTAGCAATCACACCCAAGGGACTTATTCTCGTTATCACTGCGGTGGCATCTCTGATGATCGGTATTTTAGTATCGAACAGTTCACTACTGATGAGCAGCTTGGTCTTTATAATTTACCTGGCCGTTATCGGGACACTCACCATCCTGAAAACCCCGGCGCAACCGGTGCTGGTGGAACAGTCCACGCTGAGTGTTTTAGTAGGCAAACAGAATAGTTTTAACCTGAGTTTGATACCGCTGAACCCGGACATTCAGAAAATCGCTCTTTTCCCCTCTTCAACGTGGCTATCTTTGACGCAACCCGAGCCCGTTATCCCTGGAAAAACCCTAACTACTAAAGTTATTATTACCCCCCCCTTGTCAGGTCCTACAAAAATACGTTTGGAAGGGACACTAGTTGACCGATGGGGGCTGACGCTAAAGGGTTTTCACCTGGAACCTTACTTATTAAATGTTATTCCCAGGGCTCGTTACGCCGAATGGCTGGCCAGAAAATATTTAGCTGAAACGACAGAGGGGACATTACCCTTGGTTTCCACCGTGTCTAAAATGAAACCGCTGTACGGGCTCAGAAGAGGCATCGAATATTATGGCAGCCAGTTGTATCAACCGGGCGATAGTTTGAAGAATATAGACTGGAAGCACTCTACGAAATACAACAAATTGATATCCAAGGAATTCACAGCTTTTAAAGGGCAACAGGTGATTTTGTTGGTCAATCTAGATGCCGGAAATGAGGATGAAGCTGATAAACAGGCCTTTAACCTGGTCACCGCCGCCTTGTCCCTGGCAAGGGAACAAGTACCTGCCGCTATTGCCGCTTACAATTCCAAAGCACCCGTTATGATAACAGGCGTTCTAACCGCCCAAAAGCTGCTATCAAAAGCACTGGAGACAATGGAGAAGATCGCCATTGTGAATACCCCGATAAAATATTTAGGAAAACTGGATATTGTCAGGCTTAGAGCGAATATTAACCGTCTCCAGTTCGTGCATAATGCTCACACGGATAAACTAGCGGCAGTCCTCCGTATAGAATATGAAAATTTGAAAAATATTTCAAAAACCAACCCGGCGTCACAAACCCTCTTGGCGGCGATGAATATCGTCGGGAGACAGTCTTCAGTTATCGTCGTCACCCAGCTTAATCATGACACTGAAGCGATCGAATTCAATCGCTTCATCGCCCTTAGCACGGGTAAAACCATGATTGTGATCTAGCTTTTGCCTTTCAACAAATTGTGCGGTTGGCTTATTTCTCCACCACGGTCACTTTGATAAGCCTATCGCCCTGTTTTATTTTATTGAGCACCTCTGTACTGGAGACAAGCTGCCCGAAAACCGTATAGCCGCCGTCAAGGCTGGGTTGAGCATCATAACAGATAAAAAATTGACTGCCGTTGGTATTGGGGCCGGCATTCGCCATGGCCAGCAATCCCGGACGGTCGAAAGTCATCAAAGGCGTGACCTCATCGGCAAACGGAGCTCCCCAAATGCTTTCACCGCCGCGGCCGGTGCCTGTCGGGTCGCCGCCCTGGATCATAAACCCCTGAATGACGCGGTGAAAAATAAGGCCGTTGTAATAACCCTTGTTAACGAGCCCCAGGAAATTCTCGCAAGCCTTGGGCGCAATATAAGGAAGCAATTTGATCTCAATATTGCCTTGATTCGTTTCCAACACAACCACTGGATTCTCTTGTATTGCCATTGCATCTTCCCCCTCAGATCGCGCGTTAGTGGATAACCCCGTAACCAAAAGAACTGCTGTTAAAAATACCCCGATTTCGAATGAATGAATGT
>JAQTOJ010000058.1:0-1100 GCA_028713395.1 Dehalococcoidales bacterium
TGCAGCAATAATATCCAGCCACTCAGAAATTCACAATATTTTGGCTTTCCCAGCCCTGGTTGATAAAGAATTGGTCGGTCAGGTGGTGTTAATTAATTCAAGTCTCCCATATACTCAAACAGATTTAAATTTCGTGGAACGTCTGGCAACCCTGTATGCTATAGCGATTCTACACCAAAGAACCGAGGATAAAATTAGAAAATTGGCGTACCATGACCAGCTTACCGGACTGCCCAACCGGGCGCTGTTTTACGATCGTTATACGGTGGCTTTGGCAGGGGCGAAGCGGTACCAAAAGAAAATTGCCTTAATGATGCTGGATATTGACAATTTTAAGTCCATTAATGACACATACGGTCATGATGCGGGCGATGAAATTTTGAAAATCATCAGCGGGCTGCTGATAAGTGTTTTACGCAAAACCGATACGGTCACCCGTATCGGTGGCGACGAGTTTGTGATAATGATCACGGATCTTACGGAATTGGAAAACATCTCCGTCGTGGCGCAGAAAATACTTGAAGCAATCAGAAAGCCGTTTATGTTCAGAGACCATGAAATCAGAATTACCGTCAGCATCGGAATATCCAGTTATCCTGAAGATGGCGAAAAAGTAGAAAAGCTGATGAAATGTGCCGATATTGCCATGTACCGCATTAAGGCAACAGGGCGTGATAATTACGCACGCTATGTGCCGGGAATTGAGACCCAGATGTTGACGTAAAGTGTCATAACTGGTGGAGCAGGGGTGAAAATACGCAAAACCAGGGCATTCGAGTTAAAATTCGCTCTGAAGAAAAGAAAACCGCATCAGAGTCTCAAAGTAAAACCTGACCGGGTGTGAAAGCTCTACTCCAGAGAGACCGATGAATTCTACATCTATTTTAATATTTGTCATTCCGACCTGACCAGTACTGTACACTGACGAATTTACGAAAAAACAAATAAAAGAAGCGGTAAGAAAAGTCTTACCGCTTCTAGGTTGAAACCAGGCTAAATTATTAAGCTTTACCGATCCGGAACATTTTCGTTCCGCAAGCAGGGCAGGTTCCCTGGGTCGCCGGTTTACCGTTCTTCATTTTGATCGCTTTCGGAGCTTT
>JAQTOJ010000058.1:1110-9866 GCA_028713395.1 Dehalococcoidales bacterium
CACGCAATATCCTTCTACCATGGTGTTCCTCCTATCCGTTTACTTGTAATGAACAATATACCAATCTTTCCCGTGCGTCAAGATATACGAGAGGGCACATTTCGATGAAATGTGTAAACGATAGTGCTTGTTTGTGATAGGGAAAGGGAAGCTCGTGAATTTAGTTGTTACCGAAGCTACCCTTTCCCCAAACTCACTGGGAAATCCCAGGATTCTAACGATAATGACCGTGGCCAAACTAATTAGAATGTCTGGCGCATTGTTAAGCGAAATTCGGCGGATTTAATACCCCTTATATGAATATCCCATTTGTCTCACTGACACCGATTTTCCCCCTGTCTCAGCTATTGGCACACGATCCGCATTGGCATCTCAGATATTACTCGTATTGCGGTTTTTGCTCTCAAGCACGTATAATACAACCTAGTCAACGGAGTATCGCTAAAAATGGAGCTTGTATCGGTTTCATCATGTCTACACCAATTTTAGCAACAAAACTCTATATCCCTCCGCCGCGGCCTCAGGCTGTTTCCCGTCCCAAACTGATCGAACGACTGAACGATGGGCTCCAATATAAATTAACCCTCATCTCTGCTCCTGCCGGCTTCCGTAAAACCATGCTGGTCAGCGAATGGGCTGCCAACTGCGGCCGGCCGGTTGCCTGGCTGTCCCTGGACATAGGCGATAACGACCCCATATGTTTTCTGACATACCTGGTCGCGGCGCTGCAAACCGTTCTACCGAAGACCGGAGAAGGGGCGATGGGTGCGCTCCAATCCCCCCACCCCCCCGCCACTGAAACGGTTTTAACAACGCTGCTTAATGAAATCGCCACTACCCCTGACAATTTTGTTCTGGTCATTGATGATTATCATGTTCTTGATGCCAAACCCGTTGATGATGCCCTCTCCTTTCTACTCGAGCACCTTCCGCCGCAGATGCATGTGGTCGTTGCCACGCGGGAAGACCCGCTTATCCCCCTGCCACGTCTTCGCGCCCGGGGTCAATTGACCGAACTGCGCGCCGCCGACTTGCGTTTTACCCCAGATGAAGCCGCCGAATTTCTCAACCGGGTGATGGGTCTGAATCTCTCTACGGAAAATATTACTTCGTTAGAAAATCGCACTGAAGGCTGGATTACGGGCTTACAGTTAGCCGCGCTTTCCATGCAAGGGCAACAGGACGTTTCGAGCTTCATCAAATCTTTCACCGGGAGCCACCATTTCGTGCTGGACTATTTGGTGGAAGAAGTGTTGCACCAGCAACCAGAAAGCATTCAGATGTTCCTGTTAAGCACTTCCATCCTCGATCGCCTATGCGGTTCCTTATGTGATGCCGTTTTGCTCAACTCTTCTGTTTCCGGGCAAAAAACCCTGGAAAATCTAGAACGCGCCAATCTTTTCATCGTTCCTCTGGATAACGAGCGCAACTGGTACCGGTATCACCATCTTTTTGCTGACCTGCTGCGGGGCCGACTTGCCCAGAAGCTGCCGGTTCAAGCTTCCGCCCTGCATCTGCGCGCCGGCGCCTGGTTCGAGAGCCGCGGGCTCCTGGACGAAGCCATCGCGCATACTTTGGCAGCAGGTGAGATGGAGCGGACCGCTGAGCTGATCGAACGAATCGCCATACGTATGTTCGTGGAAGAGAGGCCGGTCATACTCTCCCGCTGGATCGATGCACTGCCGGACAACGTGGTGCGCGCCCATCCCTGGTTATGCCTGTACCATGCCTGGATCCATCATTGGGTGGGATTACGGGAACAGGTAGAGGAGTGGCTCGTGTTGGCCGAGAAGGCGATCGCCGGACACCCCTCAGCAGCCGAGCAACTTGGATCGTCAGAAGCTACTGGAGAGACGACTCGAAGGTCATTGCTTGGGCACATTACCGCTATCCGTGCCTATAATATGCTCACCAGTGGCGATCTACCTGGCGTCATGGAGCTGGCGCCACGGGCACTATCTCTCCTGTCCGAGGGGGAATACGTGCGCACTACCCTCGCCATCGCACTCGGCGGCGCCTACTGGGGTCAGGGCAATGTATTAGCGGCCCAAGATGCCTTCGAGACAGCCAGGGCGAATGCCCTGAGGGGAGGCTATCGCTACTGGTCGGTACCATCCACCTGCTATGTGGGCATGCAGCAGACCAAGCGAGCGTTGCTCCATGAAGCCTACGAAACCTATTCGCAGGCAAGGGATCTGGCCGTCGCTCCGGACGGGTATGAGGTACCGGTGGCCGGCTTCCCCAATATGAAGATGGGCGACATATTAAGGGAGTGGAATGACCTGCCGGGTGCTGGTCTGCTCCTCATCAAAGGGGTTGAGCAGTGCGCTAGACTTGGGCAGGCTGACGTTCTCACCGACGCCTACGTGGCATTGGCTAAACTACACCTCGCTCAGGGGGCATTCGACAATGTCCGGGAAACGCTTCGGAAAGCTGATGACCTGGTGAAGCGTGGCAGCATCGATCCTTTCATCGTTTGTTGGCTGGAGGATTGCCGCGTGCGAGCGCTGCTGGCCGCGGGCGATCTGGACGCCGCCGTACGCTGGGCAAAAAACAGCGGCCTCACAGCTAATGGAGAACTAAACTACCATTATGATCTGCACCACATCAATCTGGCGCGGGTGCTCGTGGCGAGGGGAATCGCAGAGCCGTCAGGATCTTGGCTGGGCGAGTCACTGACGCTGCTGAGTCGCCTTCAGACGGCCGCGGCGCAGGCCGGCTGGATTCAGGAAGAAATCAAGATTGGAATTCTGCAAGCGCTTGCGATGCGGGCGCAAAGTAACAGTCAGCGCGCTTTGAAAGCATTGGGTCGCGTCCTGTCACTGGCCGAGCGCGGTGGTTTCGTCCGTCTTTTTGTTGACGAAGGCGCTCCGATGGCTCAGTTGTTGCTCGAAGCAGTCTCCCAGGGGATTATGCCGGATTATATCAGTAAGTTGCTGGCTGCCTTCAAAGGTGAAAATCTGAAGATCGAGATGAAACAAAATTCACCTCCTTCCCCATCTACCCAAAACCTTATGGAGCCATTGAGCCAGCGCGAGTTAAAAATGCTGCAACTCATTGCCCAGGGATTATCCAACCGGGAGATCAGCGAGCGGCTTTTCCTTGCCTTGAGCACCGTTAAAGGGCATAACCGGAATATCTTTGACAAACTACAGGTTCAAAGCCGCACCGAAGCTGTCGCCCGTGCCCGCGAGTTGGGTTTGTTATAACCTGAACAATTACGCGCTCCCAATTCAAGAAATAGAATTACATCCTTGCGGTAAACAAATCCTTCATCTTTTGCTACGGCTGAAACAATACCTCAAAACAATACTTTAGTATCTATCCGTTCATACCTTCCAACCGCTACATTACTTGTATATCGAACATGTGGCAAGCACGCTCACCGGCCACAAGAGGTAAAGAGTAATGTCGCAAAAACGTTATTTCAAAACAGATTCCGGTCAAACCAGGTCTTATCAAATCAGGATCAAGGGCCATCTGGATTCTCTGTGGACAGATTGGTTTGAAGGCTTGAAGATCACTCTGGAAGCCGACGGAAACACGCTTTTAACCGGTTCGGTGGTCGATCAGGCCGAATTGCATGGATTGCTGAAAAAAGTGCGTGATTCAGGTATGACCTTGATCTCAGTCTGCCCGCTCAAATCCGGTAAATTGGATCAGCCGGACAAAACTACTAAAGGAGAAAGGCGTGAATAATAATAAATCTACATTCGGGATAGAGCCAAAAGTAAAACTTTCGTTGTTGTGGATATTTGTAGTCCTGCTTATGGCTTATGCGGATATTGTTTCTTTAATGGATCCTACATCCGCGATCCGGGAAAGAATGGTGGGGACTCCAATGTCCGCGGGATTTTTATTGGCCGGCGCAGTAGTAATGGTAATTTCGATTGCTCCGGTTGTCCTGGCCTGGGTATTGAACTACAAGGTAAACCGCTGGGTAAGCGCCGTTATTGGAGCTTTCATGATCCAACAAATTGTTACCGGCGGGCACGGTTGGTATTATGTGCTTTTTGAATCAGTGGAAGTTGTGTGCATATTACTTGCTATTTGGTTCACCTGGAAGTGGAAGCCTGTGGTGAAGACGGAATAATATAGCGCTCGATCGCAGTTACTAAAGAGGAGATGCAAATGAATTCAATCAAAAAAACGGCTAAACTGGCAGGTCTGTTCTATTTCGCATTTATTATTTCTTCGGTCGTTGCCGGTCTGTGTGGCCGCTTTGTATTCGTGGATGCTCCGGCAACAATTAATCAAATAATTACTCACGAATCGCTATTTCGTACCGGTTGCGTAATCAGTCTTTTCTCGGTTGTGTTTTTTCTTTTAGCGGCCTGGTATTTGTACGTGTTACTAAAACCGGCGAATAAAAACATGGCATTACTGTTCCTATTGCTAAACCTGGGTGGATTTGTCATATGGTGTCTTAGTACGCTGAATTTGTTTTCCAGCCTGACGCTTTTGAGCGGAGCTGACTATTTGAAGGTATTCCAACCGGATCAGCTACAAGCACAAGCAACGTTATTTATTGGTTTATACAAGAATGGGTCGGTTATCGCCCAGATACCCTATGGTGTCTGGCTGCTTCCTCTCGGCTATCTGGTGTTCAAGTCTGGTTTTCTTCCCAAATTCTTGGGTATTTTCTTGATCGCCGATTTCGTTGGTCAATTGATATTTGTCATTCAGCGCTTCCTTTTGCCAGGCTACGAAGTAATATCGATCCCATGTTCGGTGGTTGGTTTTATTGCGGAATTTTCCCTGACTTTATGGCTCTTAATTAAGGGTGTCAATGACCCGAAGCCAGTTTTGGCCGATGGTCAGAAATAAATAGAGTACCAACAAGCAAAAAGGAGGTAAATAGATGAACCGTTCGTTAGAAATCTGGCGCAAGGCGTTAGTGCCGGGCATCGGGGGCGGAGTAGCATTCTGGACAACTAACTTCGCCATTTCCCGGACTCCCATCGCCGCGGAGTATAGAGCCGCCCTTTCAATTTCATATTTCCCGATGCTGGTCGAATCTTTGCTTGCCGGTCTGATTATCGGATTCTGCGTCAGCTATTTTTTGCTTCGTTTCTTTGACAAGATCCCAACGAAGAATCAGATCCTAAAATCCGTAATTCTAAGTTTTATCGCTCTGATTGTTGTCACCATTCTCATCGAAGTGCCCGTGCGTTTTCTCACGAACACGCACCCTGCCTTGCGTTACTTTCTCATCGGCGGGATGTTTAACGTCCTAAGGATTCTCGCTCTTGGCATAGTTACCGGTTATCTAAATAAGAGGCTATACCCGCTCGTACATTTGAAGTCGCTCGACGGCTTAAATTTACACAGTTAAAAAAAGGAGAAGAAAATGAATACAAACGTTAAGTTTGCCAAAATGGATACGAAGGTTTTAATGGTGCTATTATGGGTGTTTTATTCGTTTAATTACATTTATTGTGATGTGCTTTCATCGCTGGAGCCCGGGGTTCTGGCAGAGCATATGTCGGGATACACGGGGGGTGGGACGGTCAAAATCACCGATGGATTTTTATTGGGCACCGCTACGTTGTTTGAGATTCCGTTTTTAATGATCGCCCTGTCCTGGGTATTGAAGTATCGCGCAAATCGTTGGGCGAACATCATCGCCGGTACGGTATTTATCGCGGCGCAATTCGGTTCATTATTTCTTGGGACACCATCCCCGGCGTACATTTTTTATACCACGGTCGAGGTCGCGGCCCTGTTACTCATCGTCTGGAACGCCTGGAGGTGGCGCAATCCAGAGGTGCAGACGATTCCGTCATTTAAAAACTAAAACAAATTAACGCCATAAAAATTAAGAGAGGAAAATAATCTGATGTTATCAACAACCGAACCTAAAAACAACGTTTACCCGGCCACTTTAGCGGTCGATTACCCTGAAAAGAAGTTGAACAGACTATCCAGTTTCTTTCGCATATTCGCCGCGATACCGATCTGTATCATTATTGGACTAATGAGCAACGGCGCCGGTCATTGGGGCGAACATGCTCAAGCATGGCGTAGCGGATTGACTGCCGGAGGTATCCTTTTCCTGCCGCTGGTCTTGATGATCCTCTTTAGAGCGAAATACCCCAGGTGGTGGTTTGACTGGAATCTGGCTTTTACCAGGTTCAGCTACCGCGTTTCCACTTATATTCTGCTCTTGAGAGATGAATACCCTTCGACCGATGAAGAACAGGCAATACATTTGGAATTGGCATACCCCGATGCGCCAACCCAACTGGGGAGAGGTTTACCTTTAGTGAAGTGGTTCCTGGCGATACCCCATTATTTCGTTCTTTTTTTCCTTGCCATCGCCGCCTTTGTCGTATGGGTCATTGCCTGGTTTGCCGTCCTCTTTACCGGCCGTTACCCCAGAGGGTTGTTTAATTTCACATCAGGTGTCATGAGGTGGGCTCTCCGGGTTGAAGCGTATGCTTTTTTGTTGGTAACCGATAAGTACCCCCCCTTCTCTTTAGACTCTTAGTTCCAAAAGCAACATAGGAGGATGTTATGAAAGTTTGCATTATTGGAGCCTCCGGGAAACTCGGCCGGTACATGGTACAGCATGCCCTCGATAGGGGTTGCGAAGTAGTTGGTGTTTGCCGGGAGCGCAGCGTGAAAAAGCTGGAGGCTTTCAAAGGACGTATTACCGTCGTACCCGGCGCCACTAATGACCGGGAAGTGATCAGAAAGGCTGTCGCTGGCTGCGACGGGGTGCTCACCGTGCTTGTGCCTTGGGGAACTCACCAGTATTCGACAGGCACAGCCCAGGCTGTGCTCGACCACGCTCAACCGGGCGCGCGGCTGATTTTTTCCTGCGGCTGGCATATCACGCGTGACGGCAAAGATGTGTATCCGAAGTCTTTGAAAAGAGAGGATAAAATTATCAGATTGATCACGCGGATTGTTCCTTTTGTGGATATTGACGACCAGGTGGAAGCCTGCCGGCGCATTTTTACCAGCAACACCCGGTGGACAATCGTGCGGGGCAGTGACCTCGAAGAAGGCGAAAGCCAGGGTTTGCCGGTTTGGAGCCGACATGTCGGTGACCCCATCCTCGTGAGCAATATGACGCGGCGCGTCGACTTCGCCCTCTTCATGGTGGCCGCTCTAACGAATGATGAATTGCTCCACGAAGCGCCGGCCATTGTCGGCTGCCGTACACCTTCGGCGCTGGCACATACAGTTGCCACCGGGCATGGTCACTAACGCTCAACGCAAAAAAGTGAATATATTTTTAGGAGTTTTGTGAATACATATAGAAAGACAGCGATCATCGTCGGTATACTGTTCATCATTGGCACAGTTTCCGGCATCCTAAGTGGTGTTGTGACCGCCCGGATCATGGCAAGTGCTATATACCCACTGAATATATCTGCAAGTCAACCCCAATGGATTTTCGGAACATTACTCATTTTGCTAATGGGATATCCTCTGGCGATGATTCCGATTATGTTGTACCCGATCTTCAAAAGGCACAATGAAGTCCTGGCGTTCGGGGCAGTTCTATTCAGGGGAGTACTGGAAGCGGTATTATATACAGCCAGTGCGTTAAGCATGCTGTTGCTGTTGAACGTTAGCGAAATTTCGGGAAAGACTGTAGTAACCGATGCCTCCAATCTTCAAACACTGGGAACAATGCTGATTGGCTCCGGAGATTGGATCTCCATGGTACTGAGTGTCGTTTTTAGCGTCGGTACTCTCATGATCAGCACCCTGTTTTTTCAAACCAAGCTTGTTCCACGGTGGCTGTCAGCCTGGGGTTTTATTGGCGCCGTGTTGTATTTTATTGCCAATCTTGCCAACATGTTCAGCTTGCAGCATTTGGCTCTATCGTTTTCAGGAACAGGGCTCTTAATGGTCCCCCTCGCCATACAAGAAATGGTTTTGGCAGTCTGGCTAATCGTGAGGGGATTTAGTCCATCCGCCATCTCTTCTCTATCCCTAAAAACACTAGATTACCCGAAATGAAAGGGACATAACCAAACAAGGAAGGCGGAATATGGTGAAACTCACTTCAAGTGGTAAGGCTTTAGTCGTGACGATGCTTTTCCAGATGCTCTTCGGTGGGTACCTGATAGCAAAGGACTTCTACGCATATGACGATATCGGAAGCGCGTTGACCGTTCTTGGCGTCTATGTTTTGTTAGGTGTTTTCACCGGTATGTTCCTGTTTGGGAAACAACTCGGACTGGCTGGTATCCTTTGGTTGTCTACCATCCTCATTGTATTTCAAACCTTATTCATCATCATCACATCCTTGCGTCAATTAGATGCCGGATTCCATGACCCATCGGCCAACTTGTGGATTATCTTGTTACGATATCTGTTCTTATTGTTGACGCTCATCTTCTTTATTAAAATCTCCCGGGAAAGACGCGGATAATTTAGGAGTCAATCATGAAAATGAAAGCGATCATATGTACCAAATATGGACCACCGGAGGTTTTACAAATACGTGAAGTAGAAAAACCCACGCCCAAACATAACGAATTATTGATAAAAATACACGCTACTACCTGCCACGTGGGCGACGTGAGAATTCGGAGTTTCAGTGTCCCATTCTGGCAGAAACTCCCGTTCCGCATATATTTGGGCCTTGTTAGGCCAAAGAAACCGATACTAGGGATGGAACTGGCGGGAAAGGTGGAGACGGTAGGCACGGCAGTAAAAGCATTCAAGGCAGGTGATGAGGTTTTTGCTTTTACGGGTTTTAGTTTTGGTTCTTATGCAGAATACATTTGTCTGCC
>JAQTOJ010000059.1 GCA_028713395.1 Dehalococcoidales bacterium
GGGCAGGAAATAGGACATACCGGAATCGGTGGATAAATTCCGTTCGATGAAAACCGTCTTAAAGCGGCTATTTTCACAGCCGATACGCAGATCACAAGCCAACGCCACAGACATGCCCGCACCCGCCGCGACGCCGTTAATGGCGGCGATGATCGGTTTATCCAGGGTGCGGTAGATGGCGATGGCCATTCTGCCCACCCAATCAAGCGTATCCAGCCGATGTTCCCGGGGACCTTCGGTAAAGGGAAGAGGAGGCGCAGCGCGCAGGTCAGCCCCGGAGCAGAATCCGCGTCCGGCGCCGGTCAATACTACTGCCCAGACGCTATCGTCTTTTCTCAGGTCGGTCATGGTTTGCATGAGGGAATTCTGGAGTTCCAGGTTCAGGGCGTTGAGCTGCGGTGGGCGGTTCAATGTTAAAATTGCTACTTTATCACGTTTTTCGATCAGTAGTAGTTCGTCCATCATTCTTCTCCTCGGCTTGCGGCAGTTTGGTGTTTATTCTATCATATCAGTCATAGACGCTGTCGTTGCGAGGAATGAAAATGACGAAGCAATCTTAAGCGATACTATGAAAAAACTTTTCTGCGTTTACATTATGACCAATGCCAAACATTCGGTACTCTATACCGGGGTTACTAGTTACCTGAAAGGGAGAGTATGGCAACACAGAGAAAAACTGTAGAAAGCTTCACTAAAAAATATCATGTAGATATGCTGGTTTATTATGAAGGTGGCGGGGATGCCATTGGAGCGATCACCCGGGAAAAACAGATAAAGGCAGGTTCGAGACAAAAGAAAATAGACCTGATCAATACAATGAATACCGCATGGCGTGATTTGTACGAAGAACTTTAGATTGCCGCGCCTCCCGTTCCACGGGATGGCTCGCAAAGACGATAGGTTAGGGTGAAGGTGCTTTTGAATCCAGGCGGAGGGACCCTTCACTGCGTTCAGGGAATAGACCAGACGATTTGGTAAGGGCGGGTTTCAAACCCGCCCCTACGGTGCGGAACAGGCAGAGAAACCTTTGACTGAGTTCAGGGAATAGTCTGGGATGTATGACAATAGGGAAGGAACCAAATATGAAAACAATCGATCTGGAAGCGCATTTTTTGACACCGGAGCTGTTGAAATTCGGGGAAAAACGGGGGAATCCGGTTGCCAGAATCCAACCCCGGAAATTAGGGGAGATGCTGCTGGATGTGGGGGAAAAGAGGCAACAGTCAATGGCGGCCGCGGGTATCGATATGCAGGTTCTGAGCGCGGTAACACCTCCGCTGCAAATGTTTGAACCGGCGGAAGGTTATGCCTGGAGCCAGGCAATCAACGACGAACTATCGCGGATCGTGAAAAAGTACCCGGATAAATACCTCGGGCTGGCCGCCATCGCTCCGCAAGAACCAGGGTCGGCCGCCGGTGAGATCGAAAGGGCGGTGAAGAAACTCGGACTGCAAGGCGTCAGTATTCTTTCCCATGCCCGTAACGAATACCTGGATAATAAAAAATACTGGGGCATCTTCGATCAGGCGGAAAAAATGAATGTGCCGGTCTATATCCACCCGGCCACGCCATCGACCTTGATGCTGGGAGCGTTTAGCGATTACGGATTTCCGTTCTCCGGCCCGATGCTGGGGTTCGCCGCCGATACCTCGACCCATGTCATGCGCTTGATTTACAGCGGCCTATTCGATGTTTATCCCAACCTGGAAATCATTCTGGGCCACATGGGGGAGGGTTTACCTTACTGGCTGCCGCGGCTGGATTTTGCCTGGAATGCCTGGTGGGTGAACAACCGTCCGGCGATAAAACGGAAACCCAGCGAATATCTGAAGACGAATTTTTGGATCAATACCAGCGGGGTGTTCTTCCAGCCGGCGTTGCAGTGCGCTTATCAGGCATTAGGGGCAGAACGAATCATGTTCGGGGTGGACTACCCCTACCAGTTGAATGAAGAAGCGGCGCAGTTCATGAAGGAGGCGGATATCCCGGATGAGGATAAGCAGAAGATATGGGGATTGAACGCACAAAAGTTGTTTGGATTGTGATGGATTTAGGACCGGCAGCTCGGCCCGTAAAGGACGGAATTCCCATCTCCGGCGGTATATGCCCGGAAACTCTAATTTTAACATCCTGCCTCTATCACTTACCCGTTCCGGTATTGGTATAATGAAAATAAAGTCATTTGTTTTCGAGATGGCAGGTGCATAAATGACCTACATTTATTCAACGCTTGAAAACACATCGGTTCAATCATTGTTTCTGTCATATTTACAAAAAGCCAAATATTCACTGTCGACAAAAAATGTATCCTTAGAATCATTTCAAAATATGCTGCAAACAAGGGGATACATCCCGGGAATTTCTTTGGGTGCGTTTGAAGAATCTAATCATATTCCGGTAGGTTTCATACTGAATGGGTTTAGAACCTGGAACGGGAAAAGTACCGTATATGATATTCTTACCGGTACGGTGATTTCCCACAGAAGGCAGGGCATCGCAAACACTCTATTTGAAAAGCTCAAGATATTACTAAAGCAAAAATATGCGGAGCAGTATTTGACTGAAGTAAAGAAGGACAATACCCCCGCCATTGGGCTTTATAAAAAGCAAGGTTTTGAAATTCGTAGAGGGTTAACAAGTTTCAAACTAAATAGAGAAAATCACAGTATAGTAACCTCGGACTACAACATTGAGTATTCAACCGGGATAAACCAGACCGATTGGGAACGGCTTAAATCATTTTGGGAATTTCAACCGTCCTGGCAAAACTCCATTTCTTCGGTGAACGCAGTTCAAGGGATCATGATCTACGCTTTAGTACATCTCGACGCCAATATCATCGGCTATGGGGTGATTAACCAAAATACAGGGGATATCCCTCAGTTAGCAATACACAAAGATTACAGGCGTAAGGGAATAGCAAGAGGTATTGTTTCAGGTTTGTTTGAAAAGGTAAAAATGAATCAATTAGTAATCTGGAATGTAGATGAGGCTTACGATGATATGGGATTATTTTTGCTTAAGATGGGATTTGAAAAAACCATTAGTCAATATGAGATAGTTTTACCTCTATAGCAATAACGTTACTTAGGATAGGTTGAACAAATAACTGCTGGATGCCAACTGGAGTTTATACTGCGTTTAAGCAAAGTACTGGAATGACGTCAATTAAAGAGAGGGAGTGAATCTCACTCCCTCTCTTTTATGTGTCTAGTCGTAGTGTTGGGCAATGAGTTCGCGGTGATAGTTGGCATCACCGAAAACCGTATCCAGGGCGCGCGAGCGCTTGAAATAGAGGTGCATATCGTGGTCCCAAGTGAAGCCGATGCCGCCGTGGATCTGAATGCCCAGACCCGCCACCATTTTGAAGGTATCGCCGCAATAGGCTTTGGCCATGTTAACGGCTAAATCCGCCTGCGGGTCGTTTTCCTTCACAGACTCTGCCGCCCAGACCATCAGGGCGCGGGCGTATTCCAATTGAGTGTACATATTGGCAAGGTGGTGTTTGACCGCCTGGAAGCTGCCGATGGGTGCGCCGAACTGGACTCTGGTCTTGGCGTATTCCACGCAAGTCTCTAAAACCCACTCGCCGCCGCCGACCATCTCGGCGCAGTGCAGAGCGGTGGCTCTGAGCGCCGCGTCTTTGAGATACCGCCAGCCTTTATTGACTTCACCGAGGATGTATTTAGCCGGTACTGCAATGCGGTTGAAAGTAACCTGGTACTGTTTACGGGTCTCGTCCATCGTCTTCAGGGGGTTGACATAAATACCCCAGTCGTCCTTGTTAACTAAACAGAGGGTGATGCCTTCTTCCGGATCGGCGGAGGTTTTGGTGCGGCAGGCTACCAGAAACCAGTCCGCCGCCATGGCATCCGGGACAAAGGATTTGGCGCCGGTGAGAATATAATCTTCACCACGCGGGTAGGCTTGCATATTGACGCCGCCGGGCCAGAAATCGCCATCGGTTTCGGTCACTGCTGCGGTCATGATCATCTGCCCGTTGGCGATCCTGGGCAGAAACTCCTGTTTCTGGGCTTCGGTGCCGGCGTTCAGTATCGGCAGGGCACTCATCACCAAGGTGGAGACGAACGGGCCGGGCATGACCATGCGCCCCATTTCTTCACAGAGGATAGAGAGATCACGGAAGGTCATATTGGCGCCGCCGTATTGTTCCGGCAGAATCAAACCGGTCCAGCCCACATCCGCCATTTTCTTCCAATAATCTTTAGTGATGCCGGTTTGATCGTTCATCATGGCGCGGGTAAAGGTTTTCGGGCACTCTTTGGCGAGAAAATCACGCGCCATGGTCTTTAGCATTTCCTGTTCTTCATTGATTCCGTATTCCATCATTTTCTCTTCCCTCTCTAGTCGTTGCCCCGGGCTTCTCTGGGAAGCCCGAGTATTTTTTCCGCGATGATGTTACGGTTGATTTCCGAAGTACCGCGTTCGATGGTAGCGCCGCGCCACCTTAACATCCCGTAAACCCAATCGCCGCCGTTCACCGCCAAGGGTGAACCTTCGACCATTTGAGAGTAGGCGCCAAGTATTTCCATGACCATATCGTCACTGTGCTGTCTGAGTTCGGCGGAGAAATTTTTACTGACGGAAACCTCATTGGGATCAATTTTCTTACCCTGCCTGGCCATGGCTCCCTGCAGAGCGCCGTTGGCCCGCATGGCCTCGCCTTGAATGGCAAATTGGGCGATACGCTGGCGGAACAGCGGATCGTCCCAGACAGCTTTGCCGTAGTGTTTCGTCTCTTTGGCAAGTTCGACGATCGATTCCATGTTGCCCCAGCCGCGGCGGGCGGTGCTGCGGCCGCCGACGGCAAACCCGCCGCTTCTTTCGGCTGCCAAACCGGTCAGGGCGACATACCAGCCCATATTCAGCTCGCCCAGCAGATTCTTGTGGGGGATACGAACGTTATCGAAAAACATTTCTCCGAATTCCGATTCGCCGCTCATCTGCTTGAGGGGACGGCGGCTGAAACCGGGGCTCGTGCAATCAAAGATAAAATAGCTTAAATTGCGGTGTCTTTTGGCGGCGGGATCGGTCTTGACAACGAGCAAGCCGAAATCGGCAAACATCCAGTTGCTGGTCCAGACTTTCTGGCCATTGACCACCCAATCATCGCCGTCTCTCACCGCCGCGGTGCGGACATTGGCGAGGTCAGAACCTGCATCCGGCTCGGAGAAGCCCTGGCACCAGCTTTCCTCGCCGTTCAAAATTTTCGGTAAGAAGCGTTTTTTTTGCCATTCCTGTCCCCAGCGCAAAATGGTAGGACCGGCCATTAATAGTCCTTGAGACATGGGACCGGGAGGCGTGCCGCAAAGGGTAAATTCCTCACGGATGATGCGGATTTCCCAATCTGGCCGCACAATGCCGCCGTATTCCTTGGGATATCCGAAACCAGCGTAGCCGGCATCGTAACAGGTTTTCGTCCATTTTTCGCCCAACGCCTGGGCGGCTTCAGTCTGACGTTCCGGGGCATGATATTCCGGCGTGCCCCAGCCTTTGGGTAGATTGGTTTTAAGCCAATCTCTGACCTGCTTCCTAAATGCTGTTTCTTTGCCTGATTGTTCTGAAACCATCAGGTCCTCCTTTTGTCATGGTATTGACGTTTTACGGCACTTTGCCTGTTATTATAGATTATGCGACTTGACAGAGCAATTCAGGCGCGCTCATCCCCTATTCCGACGGATGTAATAAAAATTCCACGGAAATTTTGGCAAAAAGACTATGAAGAAAGGGAAATTAGGTATATAATGAGACAAATATTTCAGTTTCTCCTTGACCGGAGAATCTTGAGGAGGGATATATGGCGCTTTACATTATGCTGAGTAAACTGACCACCGAGGGCAGAAAGACCATGATGAATAACCCCCGCCGTCTTTTTGAAGTAAACAAAGAAGTGGAAAAAATGGGAGCCAAGGTACTCGCCCAGTATTCGGTGCTTGGTGACTATGATTTCATCAATATTATGGAAGCTCCCAACAATGAAGTGATCGCCCGCGTATCCTCGGCGCTTGGTTCCAGAGGGACGATCGAACCTTTGACACTGGCGGCGATGAGCATCCAGGATTATGTGCGCGAAATGGAAACCGCGAAAATAATCGATAAATAAAATCGATCTTTCAACTGTAGCAAAGAAATAAGCCGGCACTTTTCAAGGCGTCATCCGCCAGCGAATTGTTCCGGCTTATTTTTATTTTGGGATCAGTTCAGGATATGAAAGGTTTCCAATATATGCTTTACCGCTGAATTATCGGTATCTACCGGCAGATTCCGGGTGACAACTTCAAAATTGTAGAGCAGGGAGTTCCGGGAAAAACAGACCATCTCAACGGTTAATATCGGCGGAATGTTTCCGGGTAAACCGGCGTCCGGTAAGAGCGCCTGGTAATTGAAAACGGCGCGTTGGGCGGCGATACCATCAACCATGGTCTCGGATTGGTCAATGAGTTGGAAACCGGTTTGTGATCGCCAGAGCTGCAGCGATTTTTCTAGCGCCATGCGGGCATCCATTTGCGTGTCTTGTACCCCGGTCACGGAAACCCCGAAGGTGGTGGTATCAGTGAAATCGTGGATAGCTTTTAAAGGGGAGGCACTCACATTCACAAGTGTGCCATCGGGTTTCGTTTCGATACAGCCGATATACCAATTACGCGGATATTCAAAAGTAAAAGAAGAAACACCCTGGCGGATTGTCAACTCCCGGTAGCCAACAAGATCAACATTGCAGGCAGTTGCCGTGAACAGAAGCTGTCCGAGGAAGGTTACTCCCAGACCGCAACAGATAATCCGGTTAATGATTGTCCTCTTCTGCCGATTCATTGTCCCTAATATCTTTGTAGAAAGTGTCAGTAATGAAGTATAATATATAACAATTAGCATAATTTGTCAACATTGCTTCAAGTTTATATAATTGTTAAGGGCAATTGTGAAAACAAAAAAATATTTAATAAGATACGAATTATTTGTTGAAAAATGAAATAATATAGGATAAAATAGTGTTAACACTAAGGAGGGAGGAGAGCACTAATGAGAAAACTCAATGAAAAATACCTGCCTAAGGATGAAGGCACTAGAACGTGGTTGCTGTGGCAACATGTGAGCGACCTGTTATCCAATTATTTCGAAGATACATTCGTCAGGGAGCAGAAATTATCGTTCGAACAGTATATGGTACTGCTTACCATGAGTTTCACCGGGAATGAATCTACCGCTACTATTCTTTCCCGTCAGCTTGAAAGAAATCCAAATACTTTGAGCACCATTCTCGACCGCATGGAAAAAGGCGGACTGGTCAAGAAAACCCGCGATACGGTTGACCGCCGTCTCGTGATGGTGACCATGACTGAAAAAGGCAAGAAGAAATTACAGGGCGCCAAGAAAGCCGGCTGCGTTGTCATTGAAAAACTGACCGCCGCTTTTACCCCGGAAGAGATCAAAACCTTCACTACTTTGATCAACAAGATGGAAAAAGTGATTTACACGGACCTGGAAGATCGTGAAGCCAAAAGAAAGAAAGCCCGCCGCTTAGCCCGCTATTAGTACTTTAGTACTATTCGATTGAAGTATTTATTTAGGTTCAAGCATAGCCCCTACCACCCGGTAGGGGCTATTGTTTTATAATGAGGTAGAGGTAAAATATGCCATTTCAAAGACCGGAAATCGTGCGTCCCCCGAGTGAGGCGAACAGTTATTTTCTACCGCTGACCGCCGGGTGTTCCAACAACGCCTGTACCTTTTGCGGGAATTACGGTGCCAAATTACACATTCATGAGGCCGACGAAGTAAAAAAAGAAATCGATGCCGTGGCGCTTTACCTTTCGCAAAATTTAGCGGTGACGGGCGTACCGCGAATCGTCTATGCGATTGCCAGCCGGTGGGACGGCGAAAGGGTGTTTCTTCAGGATAGCGATGCGCTGGTCTATCCTTACGCCGACCTGGTAGGGATAATGGAGCACCTGCGGAACAAATTACCCTCGGTCAAAAGGGTGGCGGCTTATGCTACGACGCAAGATATTTTACGTTTGAGCGCGGCGGAACTGAGGCGGTTAAGAGAACTCAATCTGGGGATACTGTATCTGGGACTGGAAAGCGGCGATAATGCCGTGCTGCAACACATCTGCAAAGGGGTAACGGCGGCGCAGGAGATCGAAGCGGCGCAAAGAGCCAAAGCGGCCGGTATCCTCACCTCGGTGACGGTCATATTGGGGTTGGGTGGGAAAGCGGGCAGCAAGCAGCACGCTTTAGAGACAGCCAAGGTTTTAAGCGCCATGGACCCGGATTACGTGGGCGCGCTCACTTTAACGTTAGTCCCCGGCACGCCGTTATATGACGAAGGGAAGAAGGGTGAATTCCAGATGTTGACGCCGTTCGAATCGCTGGGCGAATTGCTTGTCATGATCAAAAACTCACACTTTACGCATTGCTTTTTCAGCTCGATGCATGCCTCGAATTACGTTTCCGTGCGGGCTAATCTGCCGGAAGACAAAGACGAAATTGTGCGGCAGTTGAGCGATTTCACCAAAAAAGGCGACCCGGCGCTGTTGAGACCGGAGTTTCTGAGAGGGTTGTAAAGAGTGGTCGGGGTGGACGGATTTGAACCGTCGGCCACTTGCACCCCATGCAAGTGCGCTACCAGGCTGCGCTACACCCCGCTATTTGACGGAAGTCAAAGAGATTGACCCCCAACCGTTCCATTTTCATACATTGGGCTGGAATAGTCAAGTGCAAAAGTGATAAATAGTCTTCAACTTTCCGCTGTCAGTGATCATTGAAGACAACGGATCTCAAATCCCTCTGTATCTCTCCCCGATCAGGTCGGGGACAGGCCCTTTAATCATAAAGGGAGAGGACATTATAAATACGAGGCTTGTGTGGTTAGCCGTTTGCCCTGTCCAAAATCGCGGTGAAATTGTACAATAGATGGCAATGAATACCATCCGCGATAATGTACAGAAAATCCTTCGGGAGCTCCCACCCGGCGTCCAACTGGTGGCCGTGGGCAAGGGCAGGTCGGCGGCAGAGATAAGGGAAGCGGTGGCTGCCGGCGCGGGCATTATCGGGGAGAACTACCTGCAGGAAGCCCTGGCAGTTCAGCCGGAAATTGGGCATAAAGCGAAGTGGCATTTCATCGGGCATTTGCAGAAAAACAAGGTGAAGCAAGCGGTGGGCATCTGCGATGTGATCGAGACGGTAGACTCCATGGAACTGGCGCAGGAAATCGATAAGCGTTGCCGCCTAATAAATAAAGTCATGCCGGTTTTGATAGAGATCAACAGCGGCCGCGAGCCGAATAAATCCGGCGTGATGCCCGAACAGGCTTTAGAACTTGCCCAACAAATCGCGTGTTTACATAATATTAAAATCAATGGACTGATGACCATGGGGCCGGTGGTGGAGAATCCGGCGGATATCCGTCCGTATTTTCAACTGACCCAGCGGCTCTTTGAACAAATCAAAGCAGGCTGCATTCCGGGCGTGGATATGGGGTGTCTTTCCATGGGCATGTCCGGCTCATACCGGATTGCCATTGAAGAAGGGGCGAACCTGGTGCGCATCGGGCGGGGCATTTTCGACCGCTGATGAGCGTCTCGATTACTGGTTATCGAATTTTGGTTTTCATTTTTATATGTTGTTGTCCAGCGAATATGTCAGTAAATTTGTTCAGCGATTATGTCAGTACTCCTTTATCGAAATCAGCTTTAAAACCTCTTCTCCACGGGTGATTTAGTGAGGGTTTGACAGGGACTCTTTGA
>JAQTOJ010000060.1 GCA_028713395.1 Dehalococcoidales bacterium
CGATCTGTTGTTGACCATGCGTTCCAGCATCGAGGAAGCCTACCGCGCCCCCGACCACAGCGCTTCCGGGGTAGCCCAGGCGCTGGCGAAAGGCGCGCTTATGGGCGCGCGGGGAAATAGCGGCGTTATCCTTTCACAGATCATGCGCGGACTGGCGCTGGAAGTGATGGATAAAGAGGTGATCACCGGCCCCGATCTGGCGCGGGCGTTCGTGCAGGCTTCCAAGACCGCCTATAAAGGTCTGAGCAATCCCACCGAGGGCACTATTCTCACCGTAATTAAAGACGCTTCCAACGCCGCCGTGAAAACCAAAGGCAAGAACGGCAAGGACGTAATTTCCGTCATGGAGACGACTGTGAATACCGCCAAGGAATCGGTCGCCAACACCCCTACGCTGTTACCTGTTTTGAAAGAAGCCGGCGTGGTGGATGCGGGCGGACAGGGTTTATATACCATTCTAGAAGGCGCTTTACATTATCTGAAAGGCGAAACCGAGCAGATGCAGTTCCGCAAACCCCAGGTCATCACCAGCAGCATACCCTTGACTCTGAGATTGCCGGAAATGATCGCCGCGGATGAAGTGCCTTACGGTTACTGCACCGAGATGATGATCAAAGGTGAAGGACTGGATACAGAAAAAATCCGCACCCGCCTCGCCAAGAAAGGCGAATCTATGATCGTTGTGGGGGATAACAATACAGTGCGGTTGCACATTCATACGCTGGATCCCGGCGCGATCATGCGCTACGCCACCACTCTGGGCACGATCCACCAGGTAAACGTGAGAAACATGGACGAACAAAAGCGTGATTTTGTGGCCGCCCAAAAGGAAAAACAGACCACCACCGATATTGCCACCGTGGCGGTAGTCGCCGGGGAAGGTTTGAATGAGGTTTTTACGAGTCTGGGGGTGACCGCCACGATTCACGGCGGGCAGACCATGAATCCCAGCACAAAGGATATTTTACAGGCGGTGGAACAGGCGCCTTCCGATAAGGTGATCATACTGCCCAATAACAAGAATATCGTGATGACCGCCGAACAAGCCAAACCTTTTACCCGGAAACAGGTGGAAATTATACCCACCGAGACCATCCCGCAGGGGGTGGCGGCCTTACTGGCTTTTGATTATGAAGCCAACCTGGAAACCAATATCAACCTGATGAAGCAGGCGGTAGCGGCGGTCAAGACGATCGAAATCACGCGCGCGGTGCGCGCCACGAAATTCGGCGGGCTGAAGATCAAACGAAAACAGATCATCAGTCTATTGGATGGAGAATTGACCGCCGTCGGCGATGATGCCGTCGATGTCATACTGGATACGCTGACCAAGACCGACCTTGCCAATAATGAAATACTAACTATTTATTATGGCGCGGAAACCAGCAGCTCGGAAGCGGAAGAAACCGCCACGGCGATACGCGCCAAATACCCGGAATTACAGGTGGAAATCATCAAGGGCAGCCAGCCCCATTACAATTACATCATCTCCATAGAATAATTTAAGGAAAGGTGAAATGACGGTTCAAATTGTCACCGATAGTCTATCCGACCTGACCCCGGAATTGACCAAAGACAACGGCATTACGGTAGTGCCTTTGACCGTGATTTTCGGGCACGAGACCTATCTCGACCGGGTGACAATCTCCACCGATGAATTCTATCATCGGTTGGTGTACGGCAACATCTGGCCGGCAAGCTCGCAACCGACACCCCAGGATTTCGCCAACACCTATGATAAACTGGCGGAAAACACCAACGAAATTTTAACCATCACTCTTTCATCACGGTTGAGCGGCACTTTCCAATCCGCCACGGCTGCGAAAAGCCTGATGAAAAACAAGAAATGCAAAATAGAAGTGATCGATTCACAAACCGTGGCCATGGGTTTGGGCTTGGTAGTTCTCTCAGCCGCCAATCAAGCCAAAAAGGGCATGAACTTAACACAGCTGACGGAATACAGCCGCAAGGCTTTGAACAGATCACATTTCATGGCGTACTTCGATACCTTGAAATATCTCGCCAAAGGCGGGCGTATCGGTAAAGCACAGGGGTTGCTGGGTTCGGTGCTTTCCATCAAACCGATTTTGAATACGAAAGATGGTGAAATGTCTCCGGTTACCAGAGTCCGTTCGCAGGTAGCCGGTATGGATTATCTGTTTAAATACGTGACGGGTTTCAAGAACATTGAAATGGTGGGTATCGAGCATACCACTCAGATCGAACCATGCGATGCTTTCGCCAAACGGTTCAGCGCCGTTTATCCAAAGGTACCGGTCATCCGCTCCACCGTCAGCCCGGTTTTGGGTGTGCACGGCGGCCCCAATGCGCTGGCGATCACGGTGCTGGAAGCTGAAGCTAAATAATGCCGGTTAAAATAGTCACAGATAGCACCTCCGACCTTTCACCGGAACTGGCGCGTGAGAATGATATTTCGGTAGTGCCGTTGTATGTCCGGTTCGGGGAACACAACTACCGTGACGGGGTGGATATCAGCCTGGATGAATTTTACACGCGGCTGACTACTTCCAATATTCACCCTTCCACGTCTCAACCCAGCCCGGCGGATTTTGCCCGGACTTATAACAACCTGGCGAAAGAGACCGATCAGATTATTTCGATTCATTTATCCAAGAAACTCAGCGGCACTTATAATGCCGCCTTGCAGGGTAAAGAATTTGCGAACACCAAAGCGGAAATCACAGTGATCGATTCGGAATCCGTTTCCATGGGTCTGGGGATGACCACGCTTATGGCGGCACGTTTAGCCAAGGCCGGGGCGAACATCCAGAAGATTACCGGTGAGGTGAAAGAAGCGATCCGCCACACTCACTTGATGGGGACATTCGATACCTTGAAATATCTGGTCATCGGGGGCAGGATCGGTAAAGCCAAAGCCCTGGTGGGCAGTGTGTTGAACGTTAAGCCGGTGCTCATCATGCGGGAAGGGGAGTTGCACCCGGTGGCGAACGTGCGTACTCATAATAAAGGCGTGGAAAAACTGGTAGACTTTGTGAAAGAGGCTTTGCATATACAGGAATTGACCGTGATCCACACGACAACACCGGATGAGGCGGATAGTCTAAAGAACCGGTTAGCAGCTCTCGTAGACACTAGCTTCTTACACGTGGCGCGGTTAGGTCCTGCAGTGGGGGTGTATGGCGGGCCGGGCATGATGGCGGTGGCTTTTAGAACTCCCGCCGGAGATATAGAACCAGAACCTAAAGACGAAAAATCGCTGATCGATAGAATCCCTAAAATATCCGTCCCCTCGATCCATATGACGAAAATCCATTTACCGCATCGTTAGCCGGTTAACCGGGGTGAAATGTGGTGATAGATACTGTCTCTTTACGCAAAGTACTGGAACTGGAGTAGAAAAAAGGCTGCAATAATGGCGCAGTCATCGGCGGGCTGGATAAATTCATGCGCACCTGGGCGGGTAAAGCCGCCGACGCCATCACCTCGCGTCCCTTGTTGTCCAAGCTCAAGAAATTGAAAGCGGCGAATCCCGGTTATGCCGCCATGTCACCGGAACAAAGACAGGCGTGGATAAAGGATATTTTAGCCTTTGCGTCCGAGCTTGAAAAAACTGCCATCACGCCCATAGTAGAAGCCCCCAAAACCAGTCCTCCGAAAAAATCACCGGCCGCGCCAAAGCCAAAGAAAACTGCTTTGTCAGATGCGAAATCGCTTGACCTGCCGGTGACGACCATCAAGGGCATGGGCCCGGCGTTGGCAAGTAAATTCGCCAAACTCGGTGTGAAAACGATACGCGATCTGCTTTATTATTTCCCCAATCGCCATCTCGATTACAGCCAGATCAAGACCGTTTCACAACTTACGGAAGGCGAGCAAACTATCATTGCCAATGTCTGGGAAGCCAACGCCACCGCCTGGAGGCCGGGCGCCCGGCGTTCCACCGAAGCGGTGGTCGGGGATGCCACGGGCAATGTGCGCGTGATGTGGTTCAATAATCCCTACATCGCCAAAAGCCTGATGACCAACAGCCGCATCGTCATCAGCGGAAGGGTACGCTTGTTCAACGGACGGTATACCTTTGAGTCCCCGGAATGGGAGCCGGTGGAGGAAGGCGATTATGTGCACACCGGACGGCTGGTGCCGGTTTATCCGCTGACTGAAGGTTTGTACCAGCGCCAGGTCAGAAAAATCATGAAAAGCGCCGTCGATGTCTACGCTGCGCAGGTGAATGATTTTCTGCCGGAGACGATCCGCCAGAGTTGCAAGCTGATGGAACTGCCGGATGCCATTGCCCAGGCTCATTACCCCGATGACCCCGGATGGCAGGATAAAGCCCGCACGCGTCTGGCGTTCGATGAGTTGTTCCTTTTACAGTTGGGCGTATTAAGCCGGAAACGCGCCTGGCGGGAGAGCCAGCCGGGCAATGCCATTCCCGCGGATAAAGCGTTGATAGACCGGTTTTTGAATTGCCTGCCGTTCCAGTTGACCGCCGCCCAAAATAAAGTCTTGAGAGAGATACTCGACGACATGGGGAAACCGCAGGCGATGTCCCGCTTATTGCAGGGAGACGTCGGCAGCGGCAAAACCGTGGTCGCGCTGGTGGGATTACTGACTGCGGTCGTCAACGGGTATCAAGGGGCGTTGATGGCGCCGACGGAAATACTGGCGGGACAGCATTTCAACACGATCCAGTCGTTACTTGCCAGGATGGGCAAACTAACCAATGAAGAGCCTTATTTATATTGTTACGAGGGGATACTGCTTGACCGCCCGTTGACCATTGCTCTTTTAATGGGCGCCATTCCCCTGAAGAAAAAACGGGAACTGCACACCCGGATTTTGAGCGGAGAAGTCGATATCATTGTGGGTACGCACGCTTTGATACAGCAGGATGTTGAGTTCAAGAAACTGGGTTTCGCCGTGGTGGACGAGCAACACCGCTTTGGGGTGGAGCAGCGTTCGGTTTTAAGACAGAAGGGCACCAATCCGCATGTGCTGGTCATGACCGCGACGCCGATACCCCGCACGCTGGCGTTGACTCTTTACGGCGATCTTGACCTTTCCGTGATCGATGAACTGCCGCCGGGACGGCAGATCATCAAGACTAAATGGCTGCGGCCCAACCAACGCGACAGCGCTTACAATTTCATCCGCAAGGAAATAGCCGCGGGTCATCAGGCGTTTATCATTTGCCCCTTGATCGAGGAATCAGAAACGATCGAGGCGCGCGCTGCCGTGGCGGAATACGAGCACCTGGCGAAGGATGTGTTTCCCGAGTTGAAACTGGGATTATTGCACGGCAAGATGTCGTCCGCCGATAAAGAACAGGCGATGCAGGATTTCAAAGCCAAAAAAACAGATATACTGGTGTCCACGCCGGTAGTGGAAGTGGGAATCGACGTACCGAATGCCACGGTGATGATGGTAGAGAGCGCGGATAGATTCGGGTTGTCCCAATTGCACCAGTTCCGGGGTCGGGTAGGCCGCGGCGAAGCGCAGAGCTTCTGTATGCTGCTGGCGGAAAATCCTTCTTCCGTGGGGCAGGAGAGACTATCTATCATCGAAACGACGCAGAACGGGTTTGTGCTGGCTGAAGCCGATTTGAAGATGCGCGGCCCGGGTGAGTTCTTCGGCACGCGGCAGAGCGGCTTGCCCGACCTGAAAATGGCCAAGCTTTCCGATGTTTCCATACTGGAAGCCGCGCGTGAACAAGCAATTGCTTTGAACAACCGAGACCCCCGCTTGAAACTGCTGGAGCATGCCTTGTTGGTCAAAGAACTGGCGAGGGTCTGGACGACGGAAGTGGGAGAGTGGAGCTAGTCACGAAATCCTAATATCGAAATCCTAAATCCTAAACCAATCTAATATGTATTTGCCACTGCTTTTTTGTTATACGATATGTGGTCACGCTCAAATTTATGTTATAATCGTCTTTTGCGGAGCAAATAAACATGTTAAAAGATAAGTTAGTTGAACTATTAAGTGAAGCAGTACAAAAAGCCCAGGCGGCAGGGACTTTACCGGATATTGCCATCCCGGAAATCACTATCGAACGCCCCCAGAAGCCGGAGCATGGTGATTACGCCTGCAATTTACCGTTGAAGCTGACCCGTCTTGTCGGCAAAAGTCCGGCGGTTATCGCTAAAGAACTGGTAGCTTTGATTCCCGCCGCCGCAGAAATTGAAAAAGTGGCTTTCGCGCCGCCGGGTTTCATTAACTTCACGGTCAAAAATAGCTGGCTTGCACAACAGGCGGAAAATATCTATCAGACCGGCGATAAATTCGGGAACAATGAAAGCGGCCGCGGTAAAAAAGTCCAGGTGGAATTTGTCAGTATCAATCCCACCGGGCCATTACACGCGGGACACGGGCGCGGGGCCATTCTGGGCAGCGCACTGGCGAACGTTCTCGCCGTCAGCGGCTATGCAGTGCAGAAAGAATACTATTTCAACGATGCCGGCAATCAAATGAACGCCTTCAAGAATTCGCTTTTCGCGCGCTACTTGCAGCAGTTAGGGATGAACAAAGAATTACCGGAAAACGGTTATCACGGGAACTATATGATCGAGATGGCCAAGGATATAGTTGCCGCTCACGGCGATAAATTCTCCAAAATGCCGGAAGCTGAAGGTGTGAAACAGATCGGGGAAATCGGGTTGAAGCGGGTGATCGAACTGATCAAATCCGAACTGGCGCAACTGGGCGTGGTTTACGATGAATGGTTCAGCGAGCAGAATCTCTATAAAGACGGACAGTACAAAACAGCCTTGGCCTTATTAAAAAAGGGTGGGCATTTAGCTGAAAAAGACGGCGCGACCTGGTTTGTATCCACCGCGCTGGGTGAAGATAAAGATAATGTCGTGATCCGCAGCGACGGCACGCCCACTTATTTTGCGGCGGATATCGCTTACCATTACAACAAATTCATCGAGCGTGGTTTTGATAAAGTCATCAACATCTGGGGCGCCGATCATCAGGGGCATGTTTCGCGGTTAAAAACAGTGGTGGGCGCTTTGGGCATCGATCCCGCGCGTCTGCAAATCATCATTCACCAGATGGTGGCGATGCGGCGCGGCGGTGAGCTGGTAAGGATATCGAAACGGACCGGGGACTTGATCACACTGAAAGAAGTGATGGAAGAAGTGGGCGTGGATGCCTGCCGCTTTTTCTTCCTGGCGCGCAGCGCTAACAGTCAGATGGAATTCGACCTGGAACTGGCAAAAAAACAAGCCCCGGATAATCCGGTCTATTATATCCAGTACGCGCACGCGCGGATTTGCAGTATTCTCCGTTTGGCTAAAGAAAAAGGAATTGAATTTCCCGATGGGGACGAATTACTCTGAACGACCGCCCCGGAGCTCACGCTTATCCGCAAGCTGATCCAATTACCGGAAATTATCGAATTGATCACGGCGACATCGGAACCGCACCACCTGGCGTATTTCACCCAGGAACTGGCTATCTTGTTCAACCAGTTTTACAAGGATTGCCGCGTGGTGACCGAAGACATTCCGCTCACCAAAGCCCGCTTGAAACTGGTGCAAGCCACGCAGATCGTGCTGGCGAAGACCCTGAATCTGATGGGCATGCAAGCCCCGGAAACCATGTAGTTTTACACCACTTGAGCTTGGTTGATGTTGGAATCAAGCTAATTTAGCTGGCATAGCGACCCACACTTTGCCACATACAGATTAAAGCTTGCCACGAAAATAAAAAACGAAGAGAAACTAGTTATAAATAAAAAGAGGGGATGAAAATCCCCTCTTTTTTATGCCGAATAATATGAGGCTTTTTAGAAGTGAGGTTTGAGTTCCACCGGGCGCACTTCCGCAATGGCTTTCAAAGCGACGTAGGAATTAAAGTCTTTGGTCATTCCTTTCACGCGGAAGAAATCCACAATCCACAGGATGCCAAACACGCCGCCGGTGAACCAGAACCAGATACCGGAACTGCTCTCTTCAAGATACACATAATGCATACCATACAAGAGCACCATGAGCAAGGCAACGGGGTATGACTTCTTTTTTTTGTTGTAAATTTCCAGGAATTTCTTCTGGGCTTCAGGCGCCAGAGTAGGGAGTTCCGCTTTGACGGTGCGGGGTAATTTTTTCATAATTGCTTCAGGTACAATTGTTTCTGCCACAGATATAAACCTCCATTGTTTTTGCAATACAAATGTTAAGTGACATTATAGCACTGAATTCTTAAAATGAAAAACGTCAGGGGCTGTTAAGTTCATTTTGCTGTTTATAGCGCTGGATGAGCCTCTGGTATGATTGATTACCGCTCAATAGTCTTTTTTTCATAACTTCGGAAATTTCACTCTTCACCACACCCGGCACACCGACCAATAAGGAATTATCCGGTACCATGGCTCCCTGGCTGACCAGCGAGCTAGCGGCGATCACACAAAAATCACCGATCTGCGCGTTATCCAGAATAGTGGCATTGTTGCCGATGAGGCAATTGTTCCCGATTTTACTGCCGTGTAAAACCACGTTGTGTCCGACGGTGTTGTTGTCCCCGATGACGACCGGCGAACCGGAATGCACCACACAGTTATCTTCTATCATGGTATTTTTGCCGATTTTGATGCTGGCGAAATCAGCACGGATGACTGCCCCCGGGAAGACGCCGGAGTTCTCACCGATTTCGACATCACCGATGATGTAAGCGACTTCGCTGATAAAAGCTGATTCCGCGATTTTTGGTGTTTTGCCATCGAAACTACGTATCATATTTATCTCCAGGTGAAAATATAATGCTATTTTACTCCGATGAGACCAAGAATATCATTTAGGGATGTGATAGTAAATTTCTGCCCGTAATCAAGCCCGTGTTTTTTCCTGTCAATCAAGACTGATACCAAACCAGCCGCGTTAGCTCCAACCACGTCTTCTCTGGAATCGCCGACAAATAATACCTCGCTGGAATGTAAGCCGGTATTTTCTAAAGTGAGCTGGAAAATAGCCGGGTCGGGTTTGTTAATACCGTGGTCACCGGAGATGGTAACCTTAGAAAAATAACCATAAATTCCAGCATCTCGGACGAGCCTATGCAAATGTTTGGGATGATCATAATTTGAAATCAATGCGGTTATTATTCTGCTACTATTTAATTGAATCAGCAATGGAGGTACTAGGGAATCAATTTCAGCGTATTTATCCCATATGGTTATTAATACTTCCGCGGTTTCTTCGATCATGGAACGCGGCATTTTTACGTTAAAATCAGAGCAGGCAATCTCCAGACGTTTCTCAAATATCGTCATTCCATTTTCAGGGATTGGTATGGTTCCTTGCCACATGCGTTCGTGGTAATAATTCCGCAGAAGGTCTTTGGTTACCGCTAGCCCGTACAGCTTCATGCGTGCATGCAGTTCGCCAACCCATTCCTCCAGGAGGGGAGACATATTTTCCAGCAAATATAATGTTCCGTAGAAATCAAAGAAGACGCCTTTAACAACCACTTTGCTCCCCTTGTCAGATAGAGAAAGGAAAGGCTAATTCTAGTCCAATGAAACTGTATAGTCAAGAATGATTTGTTTCTGGATACCGGCTTTCGCCGATATGGGAGTAATTGGTGTTGATGTTTTGAAATTGTTTTACAAATTAGCATTTCAGTAATAAAATTTTGCCCGTTTTCCTGTTGTTGTCCAGCGAATATGTCAGTAAATTTGTTCAGCGATTATGTCAGTACTCCTTTATCGAAATCAGCTTTAAAACCTCTTCTCCACGGGTGATTTAGTGAGGGTTTGACAGGGACTCTTTGA
>JAQTOJ010000061.1 GCA_028713395.1 Dehalococcoidales bacterium
GCCATTTACAATGTAGCCTTATTTGGTTTAATTTCAGACCAGGCTAGCATCGAGCTTTGGCGTCATGAGAGTTTGCCATTACCACTTGAATATCTTGAAGAGAAAAATGAAAATCTTCTGGAAAAACTCAGGGTTGCGCTTGATGCTGCTGAAAGCGTGGGAAGGCTGATTGGTTCGGGGTTTGTTGATACAGAAATCACAGATAAAAAAGGGAATAGGAAGAACATTTCCCTACCCGGTCCATTACGCATATTGGCATCTAATATTTTGAAACCCGATGAACCAGAAAAAGCTGATAAAGAGGCAGTAAGGGCATTCGTCGACTCTCTTTCTCCTTCCCGTTCCTATTGGGCACAACTTGGCATATCCTTTAACGAATTTTTAATCAGACTCCCTGATGATAAATCGGGTGATGAATACGGCAAGACCGTGCTGCCCTGGTGGGCCGCACAAATCCGTCAAGCCGCCTGCAATGCCTTTGAAGAGACAACCAGTGGCTTCGACCGCTCCCGAGTGCTTAAAGCCGTCACTCTGGCAGAAAATGAATTTCACATACAGCTGAACAGAATATTGGAAAATATTGAAAAAGGAGGTGATAAATCGTGAGCACAATCATAGCCCAGGAACACAAATTTATTGGTCATCTGGAGAAGTTAGTTAAGGAGCAAGATCTGGGAGCGCTTGCCGCTCTGCGCCGAGGCCTGGGTAAACCACCCGGCACAACGCGGGAGATGGACTCTAATGTCTTGCCATATCTGCCCCCAAATGCCGGAGAACACCTAGAAGATGCTTATTATCTGATTGGGACACTGTTTGCTTTCTGGCACCAGGGTAGCGATTCTATGGTGAAAAACCAATCTGGAAACATGGGTGCATCCCTGCGAGCATTAGTAGACCAGGAAACCGTTGACGGCGGAGACCATGTTGACGCCGAAAAGCGTGTAGAAAAGCGACTGGTTGCCTTGCTCAACTGCCATTATGATGACCTACCGGATCATTTGCGTCACACCATCGGACTACTAAAGTCAAAAGACATCCCTGTCAACTGGCTCCTGTTGCTAAACGATATACAGAACTGGCAAAGGGAAAGCCGGGATGTCCAGCGTCAGTGGGCAAGAGAGTTCTGGCGCAATTTTAAGAAAAGCGAAACCCCATAATTAAAAGAATACGAGGAGGAATAACCAATGATAATCGAGTTGCATATTTTACAAAACTTTGCCCCATCTAATCTCAACCGGGATGACACGAATTCTCCCAAAGAGTGTGAATTCGGCGGCTACCGACGTGCCCGTGTTTCCAGCCAGTGTATCAAACGCTCTATCCGGGAATATTTCAAGAATAAGGAACTTGTGCCTCTCGATGAGCTTGCAAAAAGGACAAACGGACTGGTAAAAGAACTCACCGGGAGGTTGGTCAAGGTTGGTAAATTAGAAGCAGACGCCAAACAGGCGAGCATCAACGCCATTACGGCAACTGACAAGCTGAAATTAAAGGACAAAGAAAAAACCGAATACCTTCTGTTCCTCGGGGAGAAAGAGATTCGTGCTGTTGTCGATATTATCCTGTCCAACTGGTCGCAACTGACCGCGAAATCTCCCGATAAAAAACAGGATGAAGCTATTGGGAAATCAATTCTGGAAGCACTTAATGGCGGTAAAGCCATTGACCTTGCGCTTTTTGGTAGAATGCTTGCCGACTTGCCGGGGAAAAATGTGGACGCAGCCAGCCAGGTTGCTCATGCCATTTCCACTCACAAGGTAGGGGTTGAGTTTGATTTCTATACCGCCGTGGATGACCTACAGACAGAGGCAGAGACTGGCGCGGGTATGATGGGTACCATTGAGTTCAACTCCGCCTGCTTTTACCGCTACGCTAATATCAATTGCGCTCAGCTAAAAAAGAACCTTGGTGGTGACCAGACACTTACCCAACAATCCGTTGAAGCATTCATACGCGCCGCAGTTCATGCCATACCCTCGGGCAAGCAGAACTCCTTCGCTGCGCAAAACCCGCCATCGTTCGTCTTCGCTGTGGCAAGAAAATCCGGGGCATGGTCGTTGGCAAACGCATTTGCTAAACCCGTGTGGGTGGGCGAAAATGGAGACCTTATCGAGCAATCAACCAAGGAACTGGTGGATTACTGGAGCAAACTAGGCAAGGCTTATGGAGACAAGGATATCCTGACCAAACCAGCCTACACTCTCGGTGTTACTGATCTGAAAAGTTTAGACGCTGTAGATGGACTGGAACAGCTCATCTCGAAAATAAACCAGGCAACTGCGGCAGATTGTTAAAAGGGAGGTTATTATGGCGGTATTGCTTTTACGTCTTGCCGGACCAATGCAGTCCTGGGGCACCCAGAGCCGCTTTACCCACCGGGATACCGACCTGGAACCTTCAAAATCCGGTGTCATCGGTCTACTTTGTGCTGCAATGGGAAAGCCACGGGATGATTTGACAGCAATTAAGGAACTAGCAGGTCTGAAAATGGGAGTCCGCGTTGACCGGCAGGGAACTCTGAAATGCGATTACCACACGGCACAAAATGTTGCCAAAGCCGGTGGTGGCATCAAAGACTGTGAACTCTCTAACCGCTTCTACTTAACAGATGCTTGTTTCCTGGTGGCATTACAAGGCGACCTGCATGTGCTTAAGGAAGTGGATAACTCCTTACGAAACCCTGTCTGGCAAATGTATTTAGGACGCAAAGCATTTGTGCCAGGACTCCCAGTGTATCTCCCGAATGGTCTGCTGCCAGATTGTGTCAATTTATTAACTGCACTAAATAACTACCCTTATCTGCTTCCAAATAGAAAAAGAGAGATGCAAGCTTCATTAAGAATTGAATTTGAGACAGAATTTGGGCAGGGAGACATGGTCAAACATGACCAGCCTATATCCTTTATCAGCGCAGACCGTCAATTTGGGTTGCGCTATGTGAAAAATGTAATGGTAGAACGAGCAAAACTGCCACTGGCAAAGGAGGAGCCATGTATTTATCTCGCTTAAAGCTAAATTCAGCGCAACGCGGCACCCGCGAATTTCTAATTAATCCTTATCGTCTGCACCAAGCGGTTTACCGCGCCTTTCCTGATAATAGTGATGGTGGCCCGGGACGAATACTATACCGGGTTGATAAAAACAAACGCCTTGGGATAATATCACTTCTTGTTCAATCAGATAAAAAACCGGTTTGGTCCAAAGTAGATTTTATCGTAGACTGTCTTTTAGAACCGGCAGAATGTAAAGTTTACTCCCCAGTAATTCAAACCGGTCAGATCTTGCTTTTCCGTGTAAGAGCCAACCCCACCATTAAAAAAAAGCTGGATGGGAAAGAGAACGGCTACAGGCTTGGACTCCTCCGAGAAGAGGACCAGCTTAAATGGTTGAACAGGAAAGCAGAAGAAAGTGGTTTCGCTGTAATGACTTGCAGGGCGGTATCAGAAGGGATGTCTGATGACGATAAACGCAATGACGAACTGGATAAAATGAGGCACTTCGCAGTACGCTTTGAAGGCATGCTTAAGATTACAGACCAGGAGATTTTTACTAATACAATCGAAAATGGCATCGGCTCCGCCAAAGGCTTCGGCTTCGGGCTGCTTTCCCTGGCGCGCATTAAGGAATGAATAATGCGGACACTCCATGAATTGCCCAGATTCCGTGACCGGTGGAGCCATCTCTATATGGAGATGGGGCGACTGGATGTCGATGCAAATGGATTGGTATTTCAGCAGGGTGAAAGCTTGGTGCGGGTGCCCATTGACCAGCTAAGTATCATCATGCTAGGACCAGGATCCACGGTAACTCACGCAGCCGTGAAATCACTTTCTCAAAATAATTGTCTGCTATCTTGGACGGGACAAGACGGTATTCGTCTTTATGCGGCAAGCATCGGCGGCACTTATAGCGCCAGAAGAACTATACGCCAGGCTAAATTGGTTAGCGACGAGGAAAGACGCCTTGAAGTTGCATGGCGAATGTACCGTTTTCGTTTTAACGAAACCATCCCACCGGTTGTGAGTCTAGAAAGTATCCGAGGGATGGAAGGGATTCGTGTGCGTCGGTGTTATGCAGAGGCTTCAGCCAAGTACGGTATTGAATGGAGCGGCCGTCACTATGACCAGGATGATTGGAATAAAGGAGACCCTATTAACCGCGCGTTATCCGCAGCGAATGCTTGTCTGTATGGCGTCTGCCATGCGGGTATTCTATCCGCCGGATATTCTCCGGCTTTGGGGTTTGTCCATACCGGTAAGATGCTGAGTTTTGTTTATGATATTGGCGATCTTTATAAAACAGAACTTACCATTCCTACGGCCTTTCGTCTTACAGCGGAAAATCCACCGGAACTAGAGAGAGCAGTCCGAATGGAATGCCGAAAAGTTTTCCACGAATTTAAATTAATGGATAGGTTGTTACCTGATATCGCGGAGGTGCTGGGTGTTAGTGATGATACTGGAGAAAACGCCGACGAGCTTGAAGGGCGCATTGTCACGCTGGCTGTTGGAACCGAAGACGGGAGTTTTTCTTGGGAACCCGAGCGCGAGGGTTAGAGACGAGCTTTGGGAAAAGGCTCTTAAGAAAACCAAGGAGAGTGGCGCTATCATGCAAATCTGGACTGATTCAAACCCACAGGGTTTTAGTTATCGGCAATATGGTAAAAGGGAACGCCGGTTTGTTGACCTGGATGGTTTAGCCTTAGTAGAATACAAACAACTTATTGAAAAGTAGCATTTACATTTTTTCTGACCCTAGAAACCGGTAATCAGGCGTGAAGACAAAAACAGATAGCCTCAAGTTTCCAGGGTATTCCCCACGTGTGTGGGGGTGAACCGCAATACTAAAATCGGTTCCGGATCCACATTCAGTATTCCCCACGTGTGTGGGGGTGAACCGGAAAAACTGGTAGCACTAAAGAATAAAGAGGTGTATTCCCCACGTGTGTGGGGGTGAACCGCAAAGAGGTCAGGGATATGCAACTAAAAGACGGTATTCCCCACGTGTGTGGGGGTGAACCGACAGCATGTTATCGATGTGGTTGTTTATAACAGTATTCCCCACGTGTGTGGGGGTGAACCGATACCGGATATGGCATCAATCAAACTGGAGCCGTATTCCCCACGTGTGTGGGGGTGAACCGCCCTGTACGTAGTCACGAGACACGGTGGTCATGTATTCCCCACGTGTGTGGGGGTGAACCGTACGTGGGCGGCAAATTGGGCGTCAATCGCATGTATTCCCCACGTGTGTGGGGGTGAACCGCGAACTCTGGGCATTCGGACGGTACCAGCTTCGTATTCCCCACGTGTGTGGGGGTGAACCGTATCACTTCATGGTCGCATTCCCTGACAGAACGTATTCCCCACGTGTGTGGGGGTGAACCGTGCCGACCATGGCGGATTTACGTGATAGTGGGGTATTCCCCACGTGTGTGGGGGTGAACCGAAAGGATCACCTCGGAGTGGGACCGTTTGAACACTATCAAACGTCTTTACCAGACGGATACTATAAAAAAAACGACCTGCGGAAAACCAAGGCGAATATTGCTAGTATTGCAAAAGCCAAATTAAAGTTAAATGAACTCTATAATAGGGTATTGATAAATCTCCAGCAAGGCTCAACAGTAATAAAAGTGATTGCCCTAGGTGCACTGGATACTAAAGTCTACGCCAAGGGAATAGACACCGTAGAAATTAAAGGTGTTATTCCCTTGGAATTAGCTTTACCTACCATTGCACAAACATCGGCATGACCACGTGGATGTAACTATCGGCGCCGACAGGGCGGATGACGCCCGGACTGGACGGGTTGGTGGTTTCCAGGGTGACCTGTTGCTCTTTAAGGACGGACAGAACATCCGTTAAATACTTGCCGTTAAAAGCGATCTTGGCTTCGGTGCCTTCTACAGTCGCATCGAGTTCGCCGTTGTCTTCACCCAGTTCCTCGGATTTCGAAGAGACGGTGATCTTGCCGGGGCTCATCACCAACCGCACAATGCCGCTGCCGTCGCGGGCGAAAATCGAGGCCATTTTACAGGCGCGCAGAAATTCCGCGACGCTGACGGTGGCCTTGGCGGCGGAGCTCTGCGGGATCAACTGCGAATACTTCGGAAATGCTCCCTGCACCAACTGCGAAACCAGTTCGGTTTTCTTGAGTTTGAAGAGCGCCAGACTCTTATTGGGATTGACGGTAAACTCGATCTTTTCTTCATCCTCGCCGATAAGACGGTTGAGTTCATTCAACGTGCGGGATGGAATGATCACTTCCACTCTCTGCCCGACGGCTTTGGAGAGCGGCAGTTTGTAAACAGCCAGGCGGAAGCCATCGGCGGCGGCTAACGTTAACAGACTGCCTTCAAAGGTGGCATCGACGCCGGTCAACACGGGGCGGGATTCATCGGCGGCGGCGGCGAAAACAACCTGATTGATGCCCTGCCGTAAAGCCGCGATTTCCACGCTGGTATTGATGCCCTCGTCCAACTTGGGAATAGGAGGAAAATCCTTGGCATCGACGCCGCTGATACGGGCTTCGTAGCGGGCGCATTTTAATTCCAGTGTCTTGCCGACCAGTTTCATATCGATTTTCTCACCGGCGGGGAGAGAATTCACAAATTCGGAAAGTAAGCGGGCGGGCACGGTGATCGAACCTTCCTGTTCCACTTTGGCGCCGATCCAGTGACTCATCGCCATTTCCAGGTTAGTCGCCACGAGTTTCAGGCGCGATTCATCGGTGACCAGCATCACATTGTTGGTGATGGGTAAGGTGGTGCGGGTGGCCACTGCCCGGCTGACAATACTTAAACCTTTACTCAGGTTTTCCTGCAAACAAGATAATTTCATCGTTCACTGCTCCCAATTATAGTTGTGTAGTGTAGTAGTATATAACAATTGATACCCCAGCACAACCCCCCACACGACGAATACGCAAGCATCAATAAGCAATAATCAAAAGTTGTTCGTGGTCTGGCGTTTGGGGGCAATTTGCGTGAGCACTTCACGGGCTTTTCTGACCGCCTGCCCCCGATGGCTGATGCGGTTTTTTGTCTCCATGGATAGTTCCGCCATGGTCTTGCCGTATTCCGGCACAAAAAATACGGGGTCATAACCGTGCCCAAAGCTGCCCTGCGGCGATAGTGTAATGACACCTTGACACTCACCCTCGCAGATATGGATTTTCCCATTTGGTTCGGCAATCGCGACCATACAGACAAACCTTGCCTGCCGTTTGGCCGGCGGTACATCCTTGAGTTTCTCCAGCAAATAGGCGATGCGGTCAGCGTCCGTGGCTTTTTCGCCCGCCCAGCGTGCGGAACGGATACCGGGTTCGCCTTGTAAAGCCTCTACTTCGAGGCCGGAATCATCGCCCAGGGCTGTAAATCCACTAGCTTGCATCAGAGTAATAGCCTTGAGACGGGCGTTGGCTTCATAAGTGGTGCCGCTCTCGTCCACATCGATATTGATGCCGACTTCTTTGGGGGTGATGATTTCATAAGGAATGCCGGACAATAACACCCTTATTTCACGTATTTTCCCGGCGTTGTTGGTGGCAAGGAGTAGTTTTGGGAGCATTTTCTACCTCCGATTTTCAGGCAGTTTAACAACTAACAGGCGATAGTGTCAAGGTGGTTTTATTGCCGGAGTCACTGAAGGGATGATAGAATGCAATCACAAGCGGCATGACATCAAGGAGATAGCGGTGATTCTGAAAAAGCTGGAACTGGGCGCTTACGGCGCCAACTGTTATATTATCGGGGATGAAGAAACCAAGGGAGGCATGGTCATCGATCCCGGCGCCGAAGGCGATTTGATCGTCAAGCATATCAAAGCCCTTGGGCTGACGATCAAAACCATTGCCCTCACGCACGGCCATATCGACCATATCGGCGGGCTGGCGGCGGTAAAAACTGCGACGGGCGCGCAGATTGTCATTCACGCTGACGAAGCAGCAGCATTGCAGAAGCAACCTTTCGGGATGATGCTGCCCAAAGCCACACCCAAGCCGGATAGACTGGTCAAAGACGGCGATGAGATTACGATCGGCAAATTGAAATTCAAGGTACTGCACACGCCGGGACACACGCAAGGCGGCATGTGTTTGTACACTGACGGCGTTGTCTTCAGCGGCGATACGCTTTTTCAATTCAGCGTCGGGCGGGCGGATTTCCCCGGTTCGGATTTTGACCAGGAGATCAACAGCATCTGGCAGAAATTAATGACTTTGCCGGAGAATACGGTGGTATGCCCGGGTCACGGCCCGGATACGACCATCGGGTTTGAAAAACGCGGTAATCCCTTCCTGCACGGGGAACGATAGAACGGTCAATTCCCTCTATATCTCCCCTTTCTAAGGAGAGAGCAAATTTTAGGTTTTCTACCTTTGGAACTTATTCAGATGGTCTGTATTGTGATTTCAACAAAGTATCCCTTAACTCCACGAGGCATCCTGAATGAACGATTTCATCGCCATCCCGTATGATTAAGAATGAATCGGGACTTGATTCAGTATACAGATTCCCTCCCTACCCAATTGAAGAACCTTCCCGTACACTCCCTTCAAGCTTGAAGAGCTTGTCCCCGACCTGATTTGGGAGAGATACAGAGGGATTTGAGTCAAAATTACTTCTGGAACTTATCCAGCCTGTCTTCCAGCTCTTTCTGGCGGATGGTCAGGGTCAAATCGCTACGGGTCTTTTCCAACACGCCGCGCACCATATCCGTAATGCGACGTAAACCATTGGTCACGGCATCCGGGAAGTCCATGGTCACTAATATATTGTAGATATCGTCCATGTCGCCCAGTAGTTCTTCGCCGCGGGAGAGATCACCCTTGCGCAAGCCATCCATCAAATAACGCCGTAATTCACCCACCGCATCGCCCATGCCGTGCAAATAAGCCACCGGCTCCACGCCGATTTCCTGCGGCGAAGGGGGCTGCTTGCCTTCCACCAGCGACAGCGTAATGCAGCCTTCGGCGTATTCTTTCTGTGAGTCCAGTATGATGTTGGCGCGGATAGTTTCACCGCCGTCCGCCAGAGCTTCCTCTGCCTCGTCCAGCAGTTCCCGGGCTTTCTTGAGCATCTTGTGGGCTTCCTTCATTTCCTGCCGGTGCAAAGCGCGGATCGAAAGGCTGCAATAACGAATGGCCTCACGGCACAACGGTAAAATCCGCTCGCGGGCGGTATCTTTGGCGGTTAAATCTTTGCGAATGCTATCCGCGATCACATCCAGCGTTTTGGCAATTTTCACCATTATTTTCCCCCGAATTTTTTCGTCATTTGCCTGGCGGCGGCTTCTGGCGATTTCGCCCCCAGTACCGCGCTGATGACGGCGATAGAATCGACACCCAGGCTTTTCAATTCTTTGATATGCTCCAATTTTATGCCCCCGATGGCTACCAGCGGCAAATCACTAACTTTTTTTACCCGGGTGATCAAACCAGTACCCAGCGGTGTTACACCGGCTTTGCTATCCGTAGGATAAATACCGCTGACGGCCAGGTAATCAGCGCCGTCTTTTTGTGCCTGTTTGGCAGTTGACAGACTCGTCACCGAGCAGCCGATGAGCATATCGATGGGTATCATCTGCCGTATGATTTTGACCGGTAAATCGGTCTGCCCTAAATGGACGCCGTCAGCTTTAACCAGAT
>JAQTOJ010000062.1 GCA_028713395.1 Dehalococcoidales bacterium
ATACTAACGTCCGCTTTTTCACCCGGTTCGCGGGCACTTTTTCTGACGCTCAGGTTGGATACGCGGTGGCGATGGAAGAATACAATAACGGCGCTGATGTCATCTACAACGCGGCTTCGAAGACCGGCTTGGGCATCATCGAAGCATCTAAAATCACCAATAAAATGACCATCGGCACCAGCGGTGACCAACGGTACCTCGCGCCCGGACACATGGTCGGCAACCGTCCCAAAAAAGTCGATACGGCCGTGCTGTTGCTCATCGGTCAGGTGAAAGAAAACACTTTTACCACCGGCACGCGCTCTCTGGGACTAAAAGAAGACGGATTTTCCCTGGGTCCGTTTGATGAAACGCTGGTCACCCCGGCCATGTTGAAACGTCTGAATGATTTGAAGCAAAAGATTATCGCTGGCGAAATCATCGTGAAATCAGAATAACCGCATGAAGACAATTATCGGATTATTCCGGCGCATCAAAGGATCGCTTTACCGCACGATTCGCCGGCGCATGCTTTTTTGGAGCATCAGTTTCTTCATCGTCGCCGTCAGCTTGTTAAGCGTATCTATCTTCTGGCTGGGTCAAACGGAGATCGTCAACCAGACCCGGGAACGTAATGTCCAAATGGCATCGGTCATCAGTCGTGATATTAACGCCCAGATCAGCGGTATATATGCGGACGCGCGTAATTTCTCACGCTACCTGGAGGGCATCGATTCCGGCCTGGAGGCGCAAGCGGAAGCCGTGCTGGCTTTACGGCTGTCTTCCTCACAAAGGTACCGCAGCGTTTACTATTTTGACGCCAACGGCGCCATCCTGTTTCAGCTTGCCGATAGTCCCCAGAGTTTATTGCTTGTGAAAGACGGTCTGGAAATCGTTTCCCGTCCTGCGGTGTCGCCGGATAAGGATGTTGTGGCGGCGTTTGCGGCCAGCAACGGCACTATCACTCATGTCTCCGATGTCCTTATCAAAGGATTCGAAAGTGTGCCTGTGTTGTATATCGCTACGCCGCTGGTAAATGGCTCCGGTTTACACCGGGTGGTCGTCTTTGAGATAGATTTGCGCGATATCTGGCAAAGAATTGATCTCAGCACCATTGGCGCCACCGGTTTCACCTACCTTGTCAATCGGCATGGTTTAATCTCGGATTACCCTGATGCGGCTTATATCGGCACGGCCGCTCCGGTAGAAATCCTGCCCGTGCTCAAAGGGTATGAAGGATTCGTGGAATACAAAGAACCAGCTCACAAAGACATCGTCGTGGCGGCTTACAGTCCGGTGGGCGGGGCGACCGGCTGGGGAATTATCGTCGTTCAGGATAAAAATGAAATCAACGCCTCCATTGTGCGCATTGGCATTTTTATAATCGGCACGGCCCTGTTCCTGGCGATCATTGGCATCATCGGTATCCTTTTTATGATCCGCAGCTTTACCCGCCCCATTGTAGATTTGACCCGGATTACACACCATATCGCCGAAACTGGCGATCTCACCAGGACCGGTTTGCAGATAAAACCGGATGAAGTAGGTCAACTCAACGAAGCCTTCAATTCCATGATCGATCGCCTCGAAAAATCTGAAGGCCGGATCGCCCAGGCGGCCGCCGAGGAGCGCAACCGTCTGGCGCGTGATCTGCACGATGCCGTGAGCCAGACTTTGTTTTCCGCCAGTTTGATCGCGGAGGTTTTACCCCGTGTCTGGGAAAAAAACGAAGCGGAAGGCAAAAGACGCCTCGAGGAATTGCGCCAACTCACCCGCGGCGCTCTGGCGGAAATGCGCACCCTCTTGCTGGAATTGCGCCCCTCCGCTCTGCGCGAAGCTGAATTCGGTCACCTTTTACATCAACTCGGGGAATCTATTTCCGGCAGGACTCGCATTCCGGTGAATGTCCTGGTTGACGGTGAATGTGCCGCCGAACCGGAAGTGAAAGTGGCTTTTTATCGCATCGCCCAGGAAGCCTTGAACAACGTCGCCAAACACTCCGGCGCCAATAAATCAGAAGTGAAGTTGGTTTGCTCTCAGGAAAATATCCATTTGACGATTGCTGATGATGGGCGTGGTTTTGATGTCGCCAAAAATCTACAAAAAAGTCTCGGGTTGGGCATCATCAAAGAACGCGCCCGTGAAATCGGCGCTGACGTGAAAATAGAAAGCCGGCCCGGCCGGGGCACGCTGGTTACGGTGGACTGGCAAAAATCATGAACCATTAAGTTCCCGCTCTGAGTTTTGCTGTCCGGGCAAAAGCGGGTCGAAAACTTATTTGTTCCGTGGCGTAGGAGGAACTTGTATGACCACCAGCTTCAGTAAAGATTTGACCGGAACGGCGGTAAAGAACAAAATCCGGCGATTCTATGATCTTGGCTCCCCTTTATATTTGGAAGTATATGGCAATCATATTCATGATGGTTATTACCTTACCGGCAACGAAACCAAACAGGCCGCACAAGAGAATTTAACCAAGTTGTTGGCTGAAAAAGCCGGCATTAAACGTGGTGACCGTGTGCTGGATGTAGGCTGCGGCATCGGTGGCAGTTCGCTTTGGCTCGCGGAAAATCGTGGCGCTTCCACTGTGGGTATTTCTATTAGTCCGGTGCAGATCGAGATTGCCGGAAAACTGGCGCAAGATCGCCATGTCGATTCGGAGTTTCTTCTCATGGATGCGGAAAAAATGCGTTTTGAAGAAAAATTCGATGCGATCTGGGTTTTAGCCGCGATAACCCACTTCCCCCATCAAAAAAGCTTCGTCAAAAAAGCCACGGCATCCCTGAAACAAGGCGGGAAATTTGTTATTTTTGATTGGATGCTTCACGAGCATGTCCTTGATCCGTTAAGCGACCGGTATGTTAAACCCGTTTCAGAAACCATGCTCCTTTCCAGTCTATATTCACTGAATACGTACCTGGAATGGTTTATGAGCGGTGGCTACCGCATCATCTATGCGGAAGACGTCACCGTTCATACCGCCAAAACCTGGGATGATGCCCTCTCTGTCATTAAAGAACCCGCGGTTTTGAAAATGGCTGCCCATATTAAAAAAGAAGATATCGGTGAAATACTGCGCTTTCTGAAAAGTATCTCTGCCATGAAAGCCGCCATGCAAAATCACAGGTTGATCGGTGGCATCGTTATCGCGGAAAAACTTTGATTATAGTGATTCGGGTTTGGTCGCCCAAATCAGCATCCAGCCGGTTTGACGCACGATTCGCACCTGTTTCACCGGAATCTCTTTCAGCAGGTTCTTGATCTCAAAAGGCGTATAGGACGACCAAAACGAGCCAACCGCGCCGTTCGTTTGTTTGATCGCTTTAGGCGCAAACAACGCCTGCCCTGCTTTTAACGCATAGTAAAAATAAACAGGACTGTCTCTTCTTAAGTCAAATATTAACACCCGACCTCCGGGTTTCAACACGCGGTATACTTCACGGAAAACCATGCGGGCGTCTCCCCAGTGGTGCAAGGACAACGAACTAACCACAAAATCTACGGCATTATCATTTATGGGTAAACGCTGCGCATCCCCTGTAATGAATTGCAAATTACGGTGAGCCTCATTTACCCAGCTTCGGGTGGCAATTGCCACGGACTTTTCATTAATATCCAGGCCAACGATTTTTATGTTGGAAAACTTTTGGCTGATTTCCGCCGCCAGGTAACCCGGCCCGCAGCCGATATCCAACACGCGTCCTTCCGGCTTTTCTTTCAAAAGCGCCTTTCGTAATACGTGACGCTCCAGCATAAAAACCGGTCCGCGGCTCACCCTGTCATAAGCCTTTACGGCTTTGTCATCCTCAGGGCGCTCACGGTCCGGCTCGCGGGGAATCTGCATCGGGCGGCACCATAGAATCACCGCCGTCACCAGTATTACTATTGAGCCTGTGATAACGATCCACACCATTTAGCTGCCTAAAAAGTGCCCGAGCACCAATAGCGCCGGATATGTCACCCCCACCATCACAAATAACCCGGCCCACTTTCTGAAATCATGTTTCGCTAACACTAAAAATGACATCAGCAAAGGCCAGGTCAAGAATGAGATGGCGGATAACGGTTGTAGAATGCCCATGGCAATGAGGAAAACTTGGTATAGATACATGAACAACAACCATGAAGATACGTACCATTCAAGTGAAACGCCGTACTCCCAGACCTTGAAAGCGATGCTCTTGACGCCTTTTTTTAGATTGGCCTCGGCATCCGGCCATTCATCCACCGCCAGACCGACAAATGAAATAATGATGAAAAACGGTACGCTTGCCACCAAACCGGTGATCCACGGGGGTGAGCTGGTCGTGGCGAACATCCCCGCCAAAACCGCCAGCGGTCCGCTGGCGGTGCCCAGCACCATCTCATGAGTCCAGTTGAATTTAGATTTGGCGTAAGCGAACGTAGCCAACATCCCCAAAAATCCCACGATGAGTATCTGCCAGGAAACATTTATTGCCAGGTAGATGAGCGGTATCAATGCCAGCGCGTACCAGGTGAACGCGTTCATCGCCACCTCTCGGGTGCTGACGATCCCTGCCTCAATAATACTTTGCCCCCCGGCATAATCCTTTTCCGCGCTGCGGTCTTCCTGTTTGCCCTTATCGAGTCCCGTCCAGGCGTAGTCCAGGAAGCTATTAAAGGAATGTCCCCCGGCCATGATCAAAACCGTGGCGATCACTCCCAGCCAGGAATTCCCCGTCATGCCGCCGGATAATAGTCCCCCCAGCACCGCCGGCGCGGCAAAGAGTGGGGTGGCGAACCAGCGTGGTAAAGTCCAGAGGTGGGCTTTCAGTTTTCGTTTCATCTAAACGCTCCCGATTATATTATTCCGGTTATCGCCATTAGCCCTAGGATCGTTGCCATACTCGTCAGCGGAATAGCCCAGTTATCATCACCCCATTTCAGGAAGCCGTATTCGCCGAAAGCGCTTTCCGTGATCACGGCCACGCCAGATGCCACTGCTCCGATCCAAAAAGGTTTGATGAAGATACCGGCTATTAAGAGACAAACGCCCAACATTGCCAGCGAACCCCAAAAACCTTTTACGGGTTTGCGGTAGACCCGGGCGCGTACCAGCCCGGTGATCCCGTCTCCCCAGGCCATAAACAAGAGACAGGTAACGGCCACTGCTGGTTTGTCCAGCCGGAACCATGCCAATAAAAATACCGGGACAGCTACCCAGGGAAACCAGATTTCCGCCATGACTTTTTTGCTTCGGGCGGTGCCGCCGACACCCCTCAACAAGTGCGGTTTCGTAAAACGCAGCGCCAGCAGAATAATACCGAAGCCCGCGGCGATGATTACAGGCCAACCGGCGGTCGAAAAGTATATGGAAAGTAAAAACGCGATTCCCCCTGCGCCATGCCCGATTTTTCGGGAGACATAATTAGGCACACCATGATCAAAGGCAAAATTCGCCAGCCAGAGTCCGGCTAGTACGATCACCCCGACCAGTGCCACCAGTGGGATTTCAGTTATTGTCTTACTGGAAAAAAACACCTTTGTTTTTCCCGCAAACGATATGAATTTATAATGATATGATTTTATATTGTAGCACAGGGTATACGCTGTTTTTGTGACAAAACAGTGTCATTTTGGCATCTGGAAATCCAGAGTTAGTCCTCTCGGTGGAGATACAGGGGAGTTGTCCCCTCACTTTGGTGGCACAGGCATCTTGCCTCTGAGTCCCACCCTGGCTTAGCCCGATAATCCAGAGTATCTCGTAGGGGCGGGTGTCATATCGTAGGGTGGGTGAAACTAAGATGTCAGTAGCTTGCTACTGTTTACCCGTGTTTCTCTCATGCCACTCTCCCTCTTTCCCATCCTTTGTCTGAGCACGAGATCCAATGGTCTTTCTTTCAACCGTCTTTGCGAGGAGCGCAGCGACGCGGCAATCTAAAACCGCATGCTATTCATCCCCGTATTCAGCAAAACACTCCGGTTCCTGTCCTTCAGTAACCATCAATCCCCCCTCTTTCCCATCCCCGTGAAAACGGGGATCCAGAATTCGTCTTTTCGTGCTTTGATTTTGTTTATTAAGATATTGGCAATTAGTATTTGTTTGTTATTTGGTGCTTGTTTATTATTATTTTCTACTAGCCATTAGCTATGAGCTCGTAGCTTTTTTGCGTCATCTCCCCCTTGCCCCCTCATTCCTCCTCGTCCTACAATACTTTGTAGCCTTCAGCTAGCCGCTATTATCCCGTTAGGAGGTCTCCAGACAACCCTCATCTAAACAAAACGAATATAGGTCATCAGGCATTTGGCTTCCGTTTTACGGTTATTGTTTAGGATTTCGGATTTCGTCTTTGGAGTTTAGCTTTTTGTATCTGGAATTTGTCTCATCGTTTGACAAAACGAATTGAGTGTACCTTAGCAATTGAATCGCTGTTTTCCCCTCAATTTACGCACGAAATTGTTCTCTTATTACTTTCGGCCTGCCAAAACCAATACGAATACCGCTTATTCGGATTTCGTATTTAGGATTTAGATATTAGGTATTAGGATTTCATATTTCGGGTTTCTGTATGGTTTGACACCCTGCCATGAAACTGCCAGAATGTTAGCAACCAAAATGTTCGTACAAGTACATTGAAGAAGGGTGGCGCAAATGCTGAAAAAAGTCTGGGAACCAATCCACATTAACAGCCTGGAAATCAAGAACCGCATCGGTCTACCTTCTATGGTCAATATGCCCGGCGGCGAGGACGGTTTTATCTCGGATTCCACCATTCGCTGGTATGAAATGCGGGCCGCCGGCGGCGCAGGCCTGATCATGACCGGTGCCGTCGTCGTCACGCCACCCACCCCGGAAGGTCTCGCGCGCCGCAAGCAATTCAACATGAACAAGTGGGTCGGTGTCACCGATGATAAATACATCCCCGGCTGGCAAAAAATGGTGGCGGCTATGCACAAGCACGGCGCCAAACTGGGCGTGCAGACTGTCGTCTTGGGACCACAATCCGGTCTCGCGCCTTCCTTACCTCCATATCCGGATGCCAAACACGCCAAACTGAGCAACCACGAATACGCCGGCACGATGCCACCCGTTATCGAGGTGCCGACCGCCGATATCGAAAAACACATTCAGGATACCGTGGACGTAGCTGTGAGACTGAAAAAAGGTCATGTCGATGTCTTCGAGCTGCATCTTTCGCACGGCGGCGCCAATCTCTATTCCGCCTGGCTTTCCCCCATGTATAACCGCCGCACCGATGGGCACGGCGGCAGTTGGGCAAATCGCTTGAAGATGCCCTGCGAGACCATCCAACGCTTACGCCAGGCGCTGGGTAAAGACTACCCCATTCTGGTGAGAATTCCCGGCGATGAATTGATGGGCAAATACGGCATCACGCTGGAGGATACCTGCAAAATCCTCATACCGGCGCTGGAAGAGGCCGGCGTGGACGCCTTCGATGTTTCTCAGGGCTCGATCATGCACTCGCCGGAAGGCATTGTCATACCGATGTATTACCCCCGCGGCGTCTTCATCAATCATGCGGCGCAGATTAAGAAAGTCACCAAAAAACCGGTGATCGGCGTAGGCAGAATTGTAGACATGCGCATGGCGGAGCAATTCCTGGAAGAAGGCAAGGCCGATATGATCTTCATGGGCAGGCAGCTCGTGGCTGACCCGGAAACACCCAAAAAATGGCTGGAAAATCACGCGGACGATGTGCGTGGCTGCATCGGTTGCCTGGCTGGCTGCGGTCGGCCGTGTCCCGTGAACTACGATATACAGGAAGAACCCATCCCCATGACTGCCTGCCGGACCGGCAAAAAAGTATTGGTCGTCGGCGGCGGCGTCGGCGGCATGGAAGCCGCCAGAATCGCTACCCTGCGCGGGCATCATGTCACTCTTTGGGAAAAAGAGCCCGAACTGGGCGGCATGGTCGGCGCCTTGGCCAGGACCAAACTCACCTCCGAGTTCCAGAACTTCCTTGATTATTTGGGCATACAGATGCGTAAACTCAAGGTGGACGTCCGGGTCTGCAAGGAAGCCACCGTCAAAGAAGTGGAAGCCTTGAAGCCGGATGTTATCATCAATGCCACCGGTTCCTCTATGGTGATACCGGAGATTGCTCAGGGTAAGCCTGGTGTCATCGACCATATCGAAGCCTGTAAGAACCAGCGTGCCCTCGGGCAGCGGGTGGTCATCTGGGGGCTGGTAGCGGCAGAATTAGCCATTTCCCTGGCGGAGGCAGGTAAAGATGTGGTGATGATCGGTAGAGGCGGTGAAGAGACATTGGCGAGGGATTATCCCGGACCGCGGCGTTATTATGTGCTGCGGAAACTGCTGGATATGAACGCCGTCAGAGAATGGCCGCCGCAGAAACTGGTGAGTAATCCCAGGGTGATGTTCTTCACGGACGTCGAGAAGATCACGCCCGGCGTGCTGCATGTGGTGGACGGACAGGGGAAGAAGGGTGAAATACCGTTCGATACCTTTATCATTTCCCGCGAACGTGCCTGCAACAACGCCGTGTACGAGATGCTGAAAGGTAAAGCCCCGGAGGTCTACAACATCGGGGATTCCAACAAGGTGGGAGATATCAAGGAAGCTGTTTGGGCAGCCAACGAGGTCGCAAGGAAGATTTAGCTATTTACACTAGGATAATTGTTGACGGGGGATGTTTCTACAAACATCCCCCGCTTGTTTTTGGGCTATAAGAGGAAGGGGAAAAATAACACTGGTTCCCGAATTAAATCTGGGATGCCGTGAAGGAGAATCGTGCTCTCCATCTTGGGTCATTTTTCCGGGGGATTATTTTTCATCTTGAGCAGACGCCAGGCACGCAGGCGGGCGATGATTTCTTTTTCGTAGCCGATATCACCGGGGTAATAAAATTTGCGGCCTTTAAGCGAAGCCGGCAGGTGTTCTTGTTCAACCACATGCCCCTCGAACTTGTGAGCGTATTTGTAGCCTTGACCGTAACCGAGGTCTTTCATCAACCTCGTGACGGCGTTGCGCAGATGCAATGGCACCGGCTCGTTGCGGCCTTTTTTCACTTCCTGCTGGATGGTACCGTAAGCGGTGTAAAGGGAATTGCTTTTGGGAGCGGTGGCGAGATATACCGCCGCTTCCGATAGAGCTAAATTACCTTCCGGCATACCTATAAAATGCACGGCCTGCTGCGCGGCCATGGCGACGACCAGTGCCTGCGGGTCAGCCATTCCGATATCCTCAGTCGCGGCGCGCACCAATCGCCGGGCAATAAAGAGCGGGTCTTCACCGGCTTCCAGCATACGCGCCATCCAGTAAAGGGTAGCATCGGGATCGGAATCACGCAAAGACTTGTGTAAAGCGGAAATCAGGTCGTAGTGCTGCTCCCCGCTTTTGTCATAGAGCATGGAGCGGTGCTGCAAAGCGTCTTCTATCGTTTCCAGGGTAATCAAGCGATTGCCGGAGGCATCCGGCGGCGTGGTCAGCGCCGCCAGTTCCAAAGCGTTCAACGCCGTGCGGGCATCATTATTACTGACGACAATGAGCTGCTTGAGCGCGTCTTCTTTGATGGTGACGCTCATTTTCCCCAAACCTCGTTCCGTATCCTGCAAAGCTCGCTGGATGATCAGTCCGATTTCGTCTTCGTTGAGGGGTTTGAGGGTGTAGACACGGGCTCGTGAAAGCAAGGGGGCAATAACTTCAAAA
>JAQTOJ010000063.1 GCA_028713395.1 Dehalococcoidales bacterium
TGGCGGTCTCGTCAGCCAAAATTGCCACATCGGATGGTCCCTGTAAAGCATCGATGCCCACTAAACCGTAAACCAGCTTTTTGGCCAGGAATGTCCAGATATTGCCGGGACCAGCGATTTTATCCACGCGCGGCACGGACTCCGTGCCGAAGGTCAATGCCGCGATTGCCTGAGCTCCGCCGATAGTGAAAATCCGGTCAATGCCGGCGATGTCCGCCGCGACCAGCGTGGCGGCGGGTATTTTTCCGTCTTTTCCGGGTGGAGTGGTCAATATGATTTCTTTCACCCCGGCAATTCTCGCCGGAATAGCGGTCATCAGCACAGTCGAAGGGTAAACAGCAGTGCCGCCGGGCGCGTAGACACCTACCTTTTCTATCGGGCGCACCACCCAGCCGGTTTTTCCGTGAGTGTAGGATTTCAAAGCCCTTTCCTGCTGCATCTGATGGAAACTAGCAATCCTTTCCGCCGCCATTTGCATGGCATCTACCAGCCCGGGGTCTACCTTCTTGTAAGCATCTTTTACCTGCGCCGGAGTGACTTCCAGTTTGGTCAGTTTCACGCCATCGAATTTCTCGCTATATTCAAACAACGCCGCATCGCCGCGCTGCCGCACGTTATTGATGATTTCCCGCACGGCGGCTTCCTGTTTCCAGGCCAGGTCTTTGGGAGCGCGTCGATCAAGTAGTTTTTTGGCTTCTTCAAACCCTTCAACAATTTTCATGTTTACCCCTTTGCTACTGCGTTGGTAAAAATCTTCACCAATTCGTCAATACATGCCTGCTTACGTCGACTGTATTGGCTGTTTTGCGCCCCGATAAAATGAGCTGTTGATTCAAATAACGTATCGATGATTTTCAAGTTATGCCGCGCGATGGTGCCGCCCGTTTCCGTGTTCTCTATGAGCAAGTCCGCGTCTTCCGGCAGGAAAGCTTCGGTCGCTCCCCAGGTTGGAATGATGCGGTACATGCCCAATTGATTATCCCGCGCGTATTTATCCGATAAATTAGTATATTCGGAGGCGACGCGCAGCGGTGTTTCCGCCTGGATGCATATTTCTTTCAGTTCGTAGAGGTTGTTGGCTTTCACATCGTTACATACCACCGCTACGATTTTCACCCACCCGAACTTCAAATCTGCCAACTCAACGATAGGACTCGACGGGAAAGCCGCTTTGTGATCGGTCACCCAGTCATGCCCGGTAATAGCCAGATCAAAATTGCCGTTCGCGACCTGCAGCGGCATGTCTTGCGGCCGGATAACGGTGATATTCACCCCTTCCAGACTGGAACCGGGACGACGATTGCCGGATGAAGAGGGATAATCCGTCATGTTTATACCCGCTTTATTCAAAACGTTGACCACGTGCTTCTGCTGGTGCCCATCGGGCAGCGCCAGCCGCACTGTATCGGCGTCTTGCCGGATAATGATATTGGAACTGTATGCTGTTTTTGTTTCGCTCGCAGGTTTTGATGCGGGAGTAATTCTGATGTTCTCCAGTGTCGCCAGTACCTTACTTAAGTCTTTCTGTTCCCAACTCTGCCGGTTGGCAATCAGTTGCGCCGAGTAATCCAAGACATTTTTCAACGGCTTGATGCCGTTGGTAAACTCTTTTGCTTCCGGTGTGCCCGAAATCAGTGCCAGCGTCGCGCGGTCGGGCGGGTACGCATCGGCGGCTCCCCAAACGGGGTAGATGCCAAACCTTTTTAGCCGCATCTCAAGGGCGAAATTTTCAGCGATGTTGGGGTATTCGCTGGCAATCCGCACGGTCCCGTCCAGGTTTTTAATATCCTCCATCGTGTCAATATTGCCGTTACGGCTTGCAGCAATATACAGCGCTCCTTTACCGTAACCCAGGTCTCGAATGGTCACCGGCGCGTAGGCTGATTGTTTAGAATTCAGTTCCTGTATCCAGTCCAGGCCACAGATACCCAGGTCGTAGTTCCCAATCGCCACCTGCACCGGAATATCTTTTTCCTGGAAGACCTTTATCTGCACATCCGGGAATTTACCGCATTTTATCCGGTAGTTCCGCAGACTCGAATCGTAGCCATCGAGTTGCCAACCGGCTTTTTCCAGTAAAGCGGCTGTCTCGGTGAGCAGCCGACCTTTCGGCAAGGCAATTCTAATGCTCACGATTTGCCTCCCAGCAGTTTCAATACCTCTTCTACAGATGTCACTTTGGCCGATTTTTTACCATCGGCGCTTTGTACGGTGTAATACGGAACACTATCCGATATTTCAATTCTCCAGCCGTTTACCGACGGGATGTCATCCAGCGCCAGGCTGGCTTTCAATCCGACATTGTGCAGGTCGTTAAGGACGGCAAAAGCCCGATGGTTGGTGGCAATCGAACAGTTTTTTACATATACGTTCACCGGAGCAGCCTCATCGGCGGCATATTGACTAATCAGGTTCATGATCGGATCGGCGTAAATGGCAAAGCCGGAGGCCGGTGTGTTCTCACCCCCGAGCAAAGGGATCAGAGCATCATATCTGCCGCCGCCGCCAACCTTGATATCCTTGGTAAAGACCTGAAAGATCAGACCTGTGTAATATTCAAACCCCGTACCGGAAGCAATGTCTATTTCATATTGGATACCAACAGCGGTCAAGAGTTCGCAAATTTGAATAAAATTATCCATCGCCGCCACGAAATCCGGTAGTTGGTTTGTCAATACGGCTTTCTGGTTTTTCAGGAAACCCGCGTTTGCGCCTTTCATGTCCAGTAACGGGGCTAAAAGCTTCACCATTTCCGGTTTTTGTTGCGTGAGCTGGCTGATGACGGCGGCATCGCCGTCCAAAATCCTATCGAACGCTTTGCCCTGTTCCTCAGGCGAGAGCCCGAAACCAGCTAATAAAGCGCGGATGATGCCGGCGTGAGAAAGTTTTACCTTCAGGTCTTTAAGCCCGATGTTTCGGAGGGTTTCCAGCGCAACACTGATCAGTTCCACATCAGCAGACGGGGAACTCACCCCGATCATTTCCGTACCGCACTGCCAGCGCTCGCGGTTTTCTTTCCCGGTCGGCTCAAAGATGAAGATATTGGTCACGTAAAAATATCGCGCGGGTTCTGTCTTACCGGTATCGATGTACATGCGTGCTACCGGAATTGTGCCATCGGGACGAAGCACCACACGCTCGCCGCTCCAGCCGTCCCAATCCAGGAAAGAATAAACTTTACCCAGTGTGCCGGGGGTCAACGTGCCGGTTGAGGTGAACAGGTGCAGGTATTCCAGGGTGGGGGTGCGCACTTCCTCATAGCCCCATTTCAGACAGGCATCTCTAAAAACGCTTTCTACAAAGCGGAATTGTCCCATTTGCCGGGGCGTCAGGTCTCTGGTGCCTTTACATTTTTGAACTCTCATTTACATTCCTTTTTTCTGCCGTCAGGCTAATCAATTCTACAATAAAGCTTCTAGCTGCTCAATTATGTTTTATTAGTGGTTTTTTCCTCGATTAATATTCGCCAGTTCCTACCGTTGAAGGTGAGGGTAAACCAATATTTCCGGTATCCCACCCCGTGCTCAGACACGGAATCCTGCCCACTTCTACTCTTTCTGGAAAATAAAAAAGCCCGGGAATCATTTCTCGGGCTTTGTGCGTTGTATTATTAATTTTTTTATTTGTTCAACAGTGGATTAACCAAGCCCGAATGGTGGTTGGTATGATGCGCGTGATGATGGATGATGCGAGCCTGGTTTATTTGGTTCATCGGTTATATATTTCACTCCTGTCTGAATTTTATCTTACTATGGAGTGAAAAAGTCTGTCAACTATTTTTTCTCCTCGGTGTTGGAAGTCACGGAAAAGAGAGTGCTGTAATTCACATTCTGGTGAAAATGGGGATCCAACAATACTCCTCTCTCGAACCAGTACACTTGTCCTGAGTCCAGATCATTAACCGAGACATTAGCAGGTTTGCCTTTCCTGGTGTGGTAAACAACCCGCGCCAATTTAGTTGAACCTGGTTCTTTGATACGGCGATCATTTTGAACTGAAGGTTTTTTCATAAAATTTCTTATTACCTCAAATCTGTTACGGGATCGAGATATGCCGGGGTTGTGCGTTCGATCGGTAGCACGGCGCCGTGGGGTGCTTTGATCTCTAAGGTGAAAGTCTGGTTTGCTTCCAGCAGATTGGTGCCCAGGAAATCCGCCCCACCAAATGTCCATGCGGGGTTGTTGCCGGCGTCGTAAGGGTGTAACCAGATCGTGATTACGGCCTGCTCAGACTGTTCTAAAATATCGTTGTTGTTATTTTTACCGATCCAGGCAATCGACCAGGCACAATCTGAGATTATCGTGTTGCCATCGGTATAAGAGATTACGGTGCTGCTATCGTTGCCGGAAGCGGCTAACGTCGTTCCGTCATAGGTGTAGGGCGCTGTCAGGTCAACCGATTCACCATCAACGAACACTTTACTTATAGTTACCTCTATTTTGCCCATGGTGTTGCCGATGTCTGCCCCGCTCCCGCGGTAACCCGTCACATTTCCCTTGACCTGGAGTGTGCCTTGAGTTTCTGAAAGGCTGTTGTACACCGATTCTCCGGCCTTTTGAGTGGCAAATAAACCACTCGAAAGGACAGTGTAGGCGAACACCGCCGCTACCACCACGAACGCGATCAAGATGATGGCGGTTTCCAATCCGGTGATGCCTTTTTCTTCTTTCAGGACTTTTTGTACCGTAGTGTTTAGCATAAAGCCTCCCCAAATTATTAGAAAACAAAATAAGCCTTTTGTTTTTTCTGATAAGGATAATTTATTCTAAAACGGTCTAAACCAAGGCGTAAGGGTGAATAAAACAAGTATTGTCTGGTTAAAACACCCCAATATTCTGCATGCGGTTGTTGCCGATGTTCTTCTTCTGACTGCTGACGGCTGATAGCTTGTTATTGAAACCCCCTTTCTGAAAGACTATAATCGGGGGTAAGGTAAAAAGTAGATATGATTTTGAAATATTTACGTTTAAGTATCCTGGTAGGATTGATCTTAACGTTGCTCCTTACCACCGCGGTTCAGGCTGCTTCTTCCCCGGTAGTGGTGTTAAATGTGAAGGGGATTATTAATCCCGTCACTGCCGATTATCTTACCCGCGGTATTGCGGAAGCTGAGAAACGAAGGGCAGTGTTGTGTGTGATCCAACTGGATACTCCGGGTGGTCTGGATACAGCCATGCGGGATATTGTTCAGGCGATTGTCAATTCTAAAGTGCCGATTGCGGTTTATGTCTCGCCATCCGGCGCCCGCGCTGCCTCTGCCGGAGTGTTTATTACTGTCTCGGCGCATATTGCCGCGATGGCTCCCGATACCGCCATTGGCGCCGCCAGCCCGGTTTCGCTTGGCAGTGAAGGCGAAGTGGCGCTCTCGGAAACCATGCAGAATAAAGTGATGAACGATGCCGCGGCTTACATCCGCAGTCTCGCCGCCGCGCGAGATAGGAATGCAAATTGGGCGGAAAACGCCGTCCGCGAAGCGGTGTCCGCGACTGCTACAGAAGCCCTCGATTTGAAAGTGATCGACCTGATCGCGCCGGATTTGGATTCGTTGTTAAATCAGGTCGATGGCCATCCGGTAATCTTGCATGCCGGTACGGCGGTGATCCTGCATACCGCCGGTTTGCCAGTTGCGACCCTGAATATGACCGGCATTGAAAAACTTTTGCTCGCTCTCAGTAATCCCGACCTGGCTTATATTCTCCTGGGTCTGGCATCGTTGGGGTTGTTGGTAGAAATCACCCATCCCGGACTGATATTTCCCGGCGTTGTGGGCGGTATCTGCCTCATTTTTGCTTTATTCGCCTTAGGGAGTTTGCCGGTGAACATCGCGGGTGTATTATTGATTGTGCTGGCGTTTATGCTCTTTGTGGTGGAAGCTCTTACGCCCGCCACATTTGGCGCGCTGACAGCCGGGGGTGTGGCCGCGCTCATTGTCGGCGGTCTAATACTTTTCAAAGGAGGGCCTTTGTTTAAGGTGAATCCATGGGTGATCGTTGTCATGGCACTGTGTATTGGCGGCTTGTTTGCTTTTATCGTTACCCGGGTCATCAAAGCTCAGCGTTTGAAAGCGGCCACCGGTAGAGAAGAGCTTGAAGGCGCGGTTGGCATCGTACGGGCGGACCTGAAACCGGAAGGTGTCATTCTGGTCAAAGGCGAACTCTGGAGCGCCGTTTCTGAAGAGGGTACAATCGCTAACGGCGAACCGGTTATTGTAAAACGAATTAACGGATTGAAATTATTCGTGGTCAAAGAAAAAAAGGAAGGTAAATAATGACTACTCTTACATGGATTGTCCTGGGCGTGGTCGCCCTCTTGCTCGTTATTTTCTCCTCGGTGAGGATCGTCAAAGAATACGAGCGTGTGATCGTTTTCCGTCTGGGGCGTTTAATGGGAGCGCGCGGTCCCGGCTTTTTAATGGTGCTGCCGCTCGGGTTCGATAAGACCCAGAAAGTCGACTTGCGGGTTGTTACCATGGACGTCCCGCCTCAGGATGTTATTACCAAGGATAATGTGACCATCCGCGTTAATGCCGTGGTTTATTTCCGCGTCATCAATCCCGCTGATGCCGTGGTGAAGATTTCCAATTACATGTACGCCACTTCCCAGATCGCCCAGACGACGATCCGCAACGTCCTCGGTCAGTCGGAGTTGGACGAATTGCTGGCGCAACGCGAAAAGTTAAACCAGATGTTGCAGAAGATCATAGATGAGCATACCGATCCCTGGGGTATCAAGGTTAGCACAGTGGAAATCAAAGACGTCGAGTTGCCGGAAGGCATGCGTCGTTCCATGGCGGCCCAGGCGGAAGCCGAACGTGAAAGAAGAGCCAAGGTCATTCATGCCGATGGTGAATTCCAGGCGTCACAAAAATTGGCCGATGCCGCAAAGATTATCGGCAGCGAGTCCGCCACGCTCCAGTTACGTTATTTGCAGACGCTCACGGAAATTGCCGCGGATAAGAACAGCACCATCATTTTCCCGTTCCCCATGGAATTCATCAAAGCCTTCATGCCTAAAGACAAATAAGTTAATCTAATTCACAATAAAACGGGGGAAGGTGGTTTACACCTTCTCCCGTTTTATTTCTATGTCATCCCGGACTTTTTCCGGTATCCAGTTAGCAATTCGATAATATTTAAGATTTCGTATTTCGATATTGATATTTATTTGTTTATCGATTATTTTCGCTTTATCCCCTCAGTGTCACATCTCCGAACGTAAATCTCATCAAGTCTCCATCTTTCATCCGTATCATTAGACTCCCGTCTTCTTGCACTGCCTCCGCTATCCCCTCGAAAACCTCGTCACCGTTCCGGGCACTTACCGGTTGTCCCAGCGTGCACAAACTATCCCGCCATTCGGGGAAAATCGCGGCTCCTTTTAGCCCGACTGTGTAGAGATTTTCCATTTCTATGAACAACTGCCGCAACAGGGCAGTTCTATCGACCGGTTGATGTAATTCATCCATCAGGCTGGTGGCGATGCCTTGAATTGCCGCGTGTTTCTCAATATGTAGATTGCAATTGATACCAATGCCGATAATGGCGTAGTCAACTTTGTCTATCTGGGTTTTGGTCTCGATGAGAATGCCGCAGACCTTTTTGCCCTTAATCAACACATCGTTCGGCCACTTGAGCTGGCATGCTAAGCCGGTGACCGCTTCAATTGCTTTCTTTACAGATAAAGAAGATAACATGATCAGGTTGGGTAAATAGCTTTTCGGCGGGTACAAAATGATTGAAACAGCGATGTTGCCTGGTGGGGTCAGCCATTCGCGTTTCAACCGGCCGCGCCCTTTGGTTTGTTGCTCGGCGAAAACAGCAGTACCTTCCGCGCAATTATTCAATGCCTCTTGCCTCGCTCCATCCATGGTTGAAGTAGTGATGGCATGGTGCAAAAACCGGCGCCCCATGTAGCTTGTCGGCAAACCCCCGGTAACTTGTTCTTGACTAATGTGTTTTTCAGACATAATTAAATTTTAACACTTTTCCTTTTTTATGGATTTCACATTGTATATCAGTGCCCGGTGCGTTCGGGATAAAATGTTATGAATTTGTAATAGGCGCGGGCGTGTTTTTTATAGGCTCAAACACGATTGTAAAACGCGGTTTTGATGTGTCTTGACGTTTCGAAAACCAGTTGCTAACATAATGTTGAAACCTAGGGTGTGGAATGTTACAGGAGGCCAAAATGAACGCGATTCAATTTATTCTCACTTCAACCAACGGCTTGCATCAGGCCATGGTGAACGATGTCAAGAGCCTGACTCCGGAACAGCTTAAGTGGAAACCGGCGGCTAAGGCAAACCCGGTAGGCTTTTTATTCTGGCACGCCGCTCGCGTCGAGGATAACAATGTAAGTAGCTGGCAGAAGAAAGCCAGCGTTTGGGAAGAAGACAAGTGGTATGAGAAGATGGGTCTGGATGCCAAGGTCTTCGGCACCGGTTTTGGTGAAGCGGATGTGGATAAAATTGCCAAATTACCCATAGGGGTGATCGTTGATTATGCGGAAAAGGTGTTTCGTAACTCCGCCAGCTATATTCAGTCACTGGAACCGGATAAACTGGATTTTGCCCCCAATACCGAACGCCCCAATTGGACTATCGGCATGATGATCAATAACTTCATCATTGCTCATGGGTGGTGGCACCTCGGTGAAATTCGCTACGTCAAGGGTCTGCAGGGCATGCCGGCCCCGCGTTAATTCTACTTGGGAATCGTTTATTAATCGGACTGCTCAACTTGTCAGTAAGCTACCGCTAAGGTCGCCGCAGGTAACGAGCAGTCCTTTCTTTTTTATAGTGTCATGTCTTTGCGAGAAGAATCATCACTCCTAAAATCGACAAAGCTGTCTCAATCGGCTGATGATAGTTTCTTGTAATTATTCAGAACAACCCTTTTTATTCTTGTACGAGAAATTATGTCTATCTGCTGACGGATAAAAGCTGATGGCTACATTCGTCTTTGGCAATTTACCGCCCCCAATGGTAAACTGCAAGTAAATATAATAGTGCATGGTGCTCTATGTCTTTCATTAACTCTGTACTCGGACCCATAGATTCCACTAAACTCGGCTTTACGTTGGGTCATGAGCATTTGCTGGTAGCTGCCGCTGGGGTTTCCGAATATTATTCGCAGCTTCTCGATGACGACTTGCCGCGCCGACTCATCCGCGAACTAAAAATCGCCAAGCATGGCGGTATCGATACCATTGTTGATGTTACTCCCCATGATTTGGGGCGACATCCACGGTTGATGGCTCAGGTTTCCCGAGAGAGCGGCGTAAATATTATTGCCTGCGCCGGTTGGTATACCAATATTCCCTTCTTTTTTCACGGTCTTTCACCTGATAAAATTGCTAACCTGTTTATCCGCGAAACTCAGGTAGGCATGGGGGAAACCGGTATCAAAGCGGGTGTATTCAAGGGCGCTAGTGATATTGGCGGCGTGACTGTTCACGAAGCAATGATGCTGCGGGGGATTGCCCGCGCCCATTTAGAGACTAAAATACCGTTAGTTTTACATTCCCATGCCGGAAATCAGGTGGCGCGGCGCCAGATTGAAATCCTCAAAGAAGAAAGAGTTGACCTCACCCGCGTGCAGATTGCGCATTGCAACG
>JAQTOJ010000064.1 GCA_028713395.1 Dehalococcoidales bacterium
AGGCGATTTTGTATTTGGCGGTTTGAAAGATGATCCCGTAATTCTCTACCCCGTGAATGTGCCGTACCGGTGTACTGATGGAGACATTGCCTATTTGAAAAGTCTTGCCCGCCGCCAGCGTCTCTATTTTTTCGAGCCTGTTTTTCAGGTACTGGTAAATGACAGATTCGGTTTCCAGAGCATCGGCCGGAGCAAAAAACGTGCCGTGTTTTCTGAGTCCGCCGCGTGTCATGGCTTCAACCATAATGTTGGCGTCAGCCGAATGATCGAGATGCCGGTGGGAAACGATGATCCCGCTCAGGTTTTCCGGGTTCAGTTTCCGTTTCGTAGCCTGCACGATACTGCCGGGTCCCGGGTCCATCAATATTTCCGTGCCCCCGAAATTAAACCACAGACCACCGGAAGCCAACAACTGGCTGATAATCATAAACCGCGCTCCGCCAGTGCCCAGGAAAGTGATCGTATCGTTAGCTTTGATTTTCTCTTTACCCACGTTTTAACTATAAGCTATGGCAGTGTGTTTGACAATGTTTTTGACTTCTCTACCCTCTGCCACTAAAATAGTGAACGGTAAACCTTTGAGGAGAGCGGTATGAAGCAGATCTGGGCGCCTTGGCGGATGGAATATATCAAGATGGAGAAACCCGCGAATTGTATTCTCTGCGATAAACCCGGAGAGAACCGGGATGATGAAAACCGCATCCTATACCACGGCAAATACAATTTCGTCATGATGAATAATTACCCCTACAATCCCGGCCATTTACTCATCGCGCCTTACCGTCATGTCAGCGGCCTCGACGAACTGACCTCTGCGGAAATGCACGAACACGCGGATATTACCCAGAAGTGCCTCAAAATTCTAAAAAAGACGTTTCAGCCTAAAGGCTTCAATGTTGGGGTGAATATGGGTAAAGTTGCCGGCGCCGGCATTGCCGACCATGTGCATAGTCACATTGTCCCGCGGTGGCAGGGAGACACTAATTTTATGCCGGTCATCGGCGATATCCGGGTCATCCCGGAAGCGGTAGATGAAACCTATCGTCAGTTAAAAATACAGTTTAAACGTTGACAACAACCTTTATCGGCGATAAACTTAAGGCACAGTTAAACTTTGGGGGGCTGAATATGAAGAAAACCAACAAAGAAAAACAACCAATCAAGTGCAGCAAGTGTAACATCGAATTCTCTGATACTGAATTAGCCGAAAAGCATACGCATAAGGCTTTCGTCTGGCACGGCAAGGTATTTTGTGAATCCTGCCTGACGATGATGGGCTCGCCTCAGGAAGCGCAAGCCTGGACGGCTTTCAGTGCCACTCAGGACTCCAAAATGCACGATCAGTCTTACTAAGCACCCAACCCAGTATTAAAATAATAGCTCCCTTTCCCAAGGGAGCTATTTTTGTGTGGTAATTCACGGTAGTGCAGGCATACTTAATCAATAATATCCTTTTAAGTATCGGGTAAGTCGTATCCATTGCCCTTCTATTTGACAGAAGAATCCGTGCGGCATAATATAGTTAATATGAAGAACAATTAACCAAGTGAACTAAATCTCTGGTGAATATCGGGTAGTTAAATGAACGAGACGAATATAGACCGTATATTGGAAAACATCATGCACGTGATGCCGGTTTTCCACCGCAAGTTGTTGAAAATGGACCTCGGCGGTGTGAACGCTAATCTGACCCGTTTGCATTTCGCCATCATGGGGGTGCTCAGTGAAGGGAGTCTACCGGCGTCAGAATTGGCCAGAGCATTAATGATTACAAAACCGCAGATGACCCACCTGGTTGACCAGTTGGTGAAGATGGGTATTGTCGAACGCCAACCGGATAATAGAGACCGCCGGGTAATCAATCTGGCGTTGACTGGTAATGGAAGTAAGTTAAGAGATGAAATGAAGCAAAAAATAGACGCCAATATTAAAAGTAAATTAACCTGTCTCACGCAGGATGAGCTTCAAAAAATGGCCAATGCCCTGGAGACGTTAAAAATAATCGGAGCAAGACTAAACTAATCGATCCACAGTCACGCGTCTTTCCCCCTATATAGGATTGAGTTCCCCGGCTGGAGGTATATAACACATGCGTAAGCTTCTCAAACACATGAAACCGTTTATTTGGCCGATCATTGCTATCTTCGTGCTACTTTTCGCGCAGGCTATGAGCGACCTTTCTTTACCGAGTTACATGGCGCGCATTGTCAATGTCGGCATTGGGCAAAACGGCGTGGAAACAGCCGTGCCGGAAGCGATCAGCCAAACGGAATACAACAAAATAGCTTTGTTTATGACCGGGGCGGAAAAAGCGCAGGTAGACGCCGATTACCGGCTGTTGGAAAAACAGAGCATCTCGCCTGCGGATTATGCTATTTACGTCAAGACCTATCCGCAGTTAGCAAACTACCCCATTTACCTGCTGAACACTAAAGTTAAAACGGAGCTAAACCAGCTAGACGTCATATTTGGTAAAACCATACCCGTCGTGGCTGCCATTGAACAGAATGGACTGGCAGCCTACGGTTCGACCATCCAAATACCTGCGGGTGTTGATCCGTTTACCGTTATCGCGCAGTTGCCGCCGGCGCAACTGGAGGTCATTCGCACCGCGGCGGGAGAACAAACCAAAACTGTATCCGCCACCTTGTTGAAGCAATACTCTACCATTTATATCTCGGCGCAATATAAAGCCCTTGGCAGAGATATCGGCGGTATTCAAACCGGCTTTATGCTGAAAATAGGCATGTTCATGCTGCTGCTCACTGTGGCCAGCGCGGGTTGTTCGATCATCGTGGGGTATCTTTCATCGAAAATCGCCTCCGGCATGGGACGCAATATTCGTTTACAGCTATTTAAAAAAGTGGAGAGTTTTTCCAACACGGAGTTTGACAAGTTTTCCACGGCTTCATTGATCACGATGTCCACCAACGATATTACCCAGATACAAATGTTGATGGTTATGCTTTTCCGTATTGTGTTTTACGCCCCCATCATGGGTGTGGGTGGGGTGATCAAGGTCATCGGTGCGGATAGTTCGATGCTCTGGATCATCGGGGCCGCCGTCGGGGCTTTACTCACGATGATGGTGGTCATGTTCGTTGTCGTCGTTCCCAAATTTGAAACGTTGCAGAAGTTCATCGATAAACTGAATCTGGCGATGCGTGAAATTTTAACCGGCTTGATGGTTATACGCGCTTTTAACACCCAGAAGCATGAAGAACAAAAGTTTGATAAAGTGAACAGTGACTTGACCAAAGTCAGTCTCTTCGTAAACCGGGTGATGGTATTTCTCATGCCGGTGATGATGCTGATCATGAATGGAGTTGTGGTACTGATAGTCTGGATAGGCGCCCACCAGATAAATGCCGGCGCCATGCAGATCGGCGATATGATGGCATTTATGCAGTACGCCATGCAGATTATCTTCTCATTTCTCATGGTATCCATCGTATTCGTTATGCTGCCGCGTGCCAGTGTATCCGCGGTCAGAATCAGTGAAGTGCTGGAAACAGAACCGATTATCAACGACCCGGCCAAACCGGAAACCTATACGGCAAACAAGAAGGGTCTGGTGGAATTTAAAAATGTCTCGTTCCGTTACCCCGGCGCGGAAGATGATGTGCTGGCGCATATTACATTTACCGCCAGACCCGGGCAGACCACTGCCTTCATTGGCAGTACAGGTAGCGGTAAAACCACCCTCATCAATCTGATTCCCCGGTTTTACGATGTCACTGAAGGTCAAGTGCTGATTGACGGGCTTGATGTCAGGCAAGTAACTCAACACGATCTTCGTGAAAAAATCGGTTATGTTTCCCAGAAAGCGGTGCTGTTTTCCGGCACCGTGGAAAGTAACATCAAATACGCTAATGAGAACGCTTCAGCGGCGGATGTGGCTAAATTTGCGGAAACCGCCCAGGCGGCAGAATTTATAAAGGGGAATGAGAAAGGTTATGCCATGGAGGTTTCTCAGGGCGGCACCAATCTTTCCGGCGGTCAGAAACAGCGGCTGGCGATCGCCCGTGCCTTGGCGAAACAGCCGGAAATCTATATCTTTGACGACAGCCTTTCTGCGTTGGATTACAAGACCGATGTGGCATTAAGACAAGCTTTGAAAAAAGAAACGGCTGACGCTACGGTTTTGATTGTCACCCAGCGCGTCAGCACGATCATGAACGCCGACAAGATTGTAGTTTTGGATAATGGTAAAATCGCCGGCATCGGTACCCATGCTGATTTGATCAAAGAAAGTAGCGTTTACCGGGAAATTGCGCTATCCCAGCTATCCAAGGAGGAACTTGCCATATGATGCCAGGAAACGGTAAACAGAACACGAACAGCGCGCCCGGTAGAGGTCCGATGCCCGGTGGTCCTATGGGTAGGGGCCCTATGGGTGGCCGGGGTCCAATGGGCGGTCCCATGGGCGGCATGGGCGCGGCGGAAAAGCCCCGGAATTTCAAGAAAACCCTGAAAACCTTTATACAATATCTCAAGCCCTACAAGTGGTCGCTGGTGGTTGTCTTTATTTTCGCCATCGCTGCGGCTGTTTTTTCTATCGCCGGTCCCAAACTTATTGGTAAAGCCACCAATAAACTCTTTGAAGGCGTGATGGCGAAGGCGACGCATGTCCCCGGCGCCACGATCGATTTTACCTATATCGGTAACATTGTGCTGATACTGCTCGGCTTGTATCTCTTGAGCACGATTTTCAACTATATCCAGGGATATATCATGTCCGGTATCTCGATGAAAATCACCTATAATTTTAGGAAAGATATTGCCGAAAAAATCAAGCGCTTGCCCTTAAAATACTTTGATACCAAAACTCATGGCGAAGTCCAGAGCCGCGTCAGCAACGATGTCGATACGATCAGCACGACTTTGACCCAGAACTTATCGCAGGTCATCACCTCTGTCACCATGATATTGGGCGTGCTGGTGATGATGTTGACAATTAGTTGGTTGATGACACTGGTAGCGTTGGTTATTTTACCTTTATCGTTCTTCCTGATTAGTCTCGTGATCAAAGCTTCGCAAAAATACTTTATGAAACAACTGGTGTATCTGGGGCACGTGAACGGGCACGTGGAAGAGATGTACGGCGGTCACGTGGTCATGAAAGCCATTAACGGTGAAGCAAAATCCGTCAGTAAATTCAACCACTTGAACGACGAATTGTACAAAGCCAGTTGGAAGTCACAGTTCCTTTCCGGGTTGATGATGCCCATTATGACCTTTGTTTCTAACCTGTCCTATGTAGGCGTGAGCATACTGGGCGGTTATCTAGCAGTGCGCGGCACTATTGGGGTGGGCGATATACTGGCGTTCATTCAATACGTCCGTTCCTTCACCATGCCTATCACACAGACCGCGAATATTGCTAACGTTCTGCAGTCCACGGCTGCGGCCGCGGAAAGGGTCTTTGAATTCCTTGATGAACCGGAAGAAGTGCCTGATCCGGAAAACGCCGTTAAACTGGCGCAAGTGGAAGGGAATGTGGTATTTAAACATGTCCGCTTCGGGTATGACCCAGAGAAAATGGTCATCCGTGACTTTTCGATGAATGTGAAACCAGGACAAAAAATAGCCATCGTGGGCCCGACGGGTGGCGGCAAGACAACATTGGTCAAGTTGTTGATGCGTTTCTATGATGTGAACTCCGGCTCGATCGAAATTGACGGCGTTGATATCCGCCGCTTTACCCGTGAAGACCTGCGTAGTATGTTCGGCATGGTCTTGCAGGATACTTGGCTTTTCAACGGCACAATTCGTGAGAACATCCGTTACGGCGATCTCACCGCTACCGATGCTCAGGTGATCGCTGCCTCGAAAATGGCTAACGTCGACCATTTTGTGCGTACTTTGCCTCACGGTTATGATCTGGAGTTGAATGAAGAATCCAGCAATATTTCTCAGGGGCAAAAACAGTTGTTGACCATTGCCAGGGCGTTTCTGGCTAACCCTAAGATATTAATACTGGATGAGGCGACCAGCTCCGTTGATACCAGAACGGAAGTCTTGATTCAGAAAGCCATGAGCGAGTTAATGGTCGGTCGTACCAGTTTCGTTATTGCGCACCGCCTTTCCACTATACGGGACGCGGATGTTATTCTGGTTATCAACGAGGGCGATATCGTGGAACAAGGTAAACATGAAGAGCTTTTGGCCGCCGGCGGCTTCTATGCCTTGTTATACAATAGTCAGTTCGCCCGCAGCCCGATCGACCTTGACTTCACAAAAGAAGCTTAGACATATGAAAATATTAGCTTTGGTGGGCAGCCCCCGGAAGAATGGTAATACCAACTTTTTGGTCGACCAGGCTTTGGAAGAAGCTGAAAAAAGCGGGGCAGATACGGAAAAAATCATGCTGGCGGATCTGTCCATGAGCCCCTGTCTGGGACATGAGAACTGCGGTAGTTTTGAAACTTGCCTGCAAAAAGATGGCGGTACGGCGGTGCTACACAAATTTCTAGAGGCTGACGGACTGATTCTAGCCTCGCCCGTCTATTACTATGATGTTACGGCCTGGATGAAAATATTCATCGACCGTAACTATTTCCTCTACCGGCATGGGCTGAAATCCAAAGCCCGCGCCGCCGGGTTGATCGTGGTCGCCGGGGGCACCGGGATTGAAGATACGGTACATACCCTGGACAAACTGGTCAATGCCTCAACGATTATATCCAGAGAAAACAGATTTTTATTGACCGGGATCGCCGGGCGTCCCGGAGAAGTAAAAAATAACTTCGGGCTGATCAATGCCGCCAGGGATTTGGGCAAAAATCTGGCACTGAATCTGCGCAAGTAGCCTCCTCTGCGATACTAAATCAAACCATCGTTCCCGGCTTTCAGTTTATTTGCCGGAAAAATGTTATACAAATGTTATCTGTTGTCAGTGGAATATATAACAAATCCAGAATAATGTGCGCATAATACCTTGTACCAGCTAAAGATGTGTGACGTGGTGTCAGGCCGAACGCATCAAGGGGGATAATATGCTGCGAATTGCAACTAAAACCAAACTAACCCCGGAAAAAATCATTGAAAAAGCAATCGATTTTTTCGGATTGAATGGATATAAAATGACCATTACCAGTAAAACACCCTCTTCTATTTACTTCGAAGGGGGGGGCGGGTTAGTGGAGATCGCGGTGACAGGAGAAGCAGGGAAAAACACCGTGGATTTCCTCTCCCGCGAATGGGATTTTCAGGTTAAAGAATTCATCAAGCTAATTAAATGACAGCACAGATAATTACTTGTCCGCCTGTTTGGTATTAAAAATATACCCTGTTTTCGGCACAGTGCTGATAATTTTAGGGTCATCTGGATTGATTTCTAATTTGCTTCTCAAACGGCTCACCCATGTCCGCAGGATTTGTACATCGTCACGGTATTCCGGCCCCCACACCTTCGTCAGCAGGTCGGTATACATCATCAAATGATCTGCGTTACCTGCCAGTTCCGTTAATAGCAGCCATTCAATGCGGGTAAGCTTGATCTCTTTGCCGCGGACCACTACTTTACGCTTTTCATAATTGATGTTCAGGTCTTGAAAAACCAGGTCGCCCATGGTGCTCTTTCTTTTTTCCGGCCCGAGCCGGCGGCGCACCGCTTCGATCCTGGCGATCAATTCATCCGGGTTAAACGGCTTGGGCAGGTAATCATCGGCGCCTAGTCCTAATCCCCGTATCCTATCGGAGTCTTCGCCGATAGCGCTGAGCATAATTACCGGTACTTTGGAAAAAGTGCGCAATTCCCGTAAGGTCTCAAAACCGTCTTTTTTCGGCATCATCACATCAAGTATCAGCAGATCCGGGTCCTGGCCGCGGACCTGTTCCAGAGCCTCAATGCCGTTACCGGCCAATATCACCTCGTAACCGGAGGTTTTAAGTTTGGTCTTAAGAAAATTAAGAATGCGCTCCTCATCGTCAACCAGCAAAACGCAAAATCTTTTCATGTGTTTTCTCCTCTGGATTCCTCTAATAATAGGCTTGCCTGTAAATGGGTGTCAATGACACGAGGTATCTGTGCTTCTACCCGCCTGTTCGTGAGTTTACTGCGGGGCAAGGGCAAGCGGTAAAGTAAAATAAAAAGCAGACCCCTCGCCGGGTTGTGATTCGACCCAGATGCGTCCTCCCTGCGCCTCTACAAGACGCCGGCAGACCACCAAACCCAGCCCGGTGCCGCTTATCTTGTAGTTATCTGAGGCCAGCCTCTGAAATGGCTCGAACAACCGCCTTAAATTGGCTTGGGTGATACCGGTGCCGTAATCGCGGACGCAGATTTCTGCCTCGTTATCCTGGGTTCTCACATTTACTTCTATTTTAGTTTCTGCCGCCGAATACTTCAACGCATTATCCAGCAAGTTGTGAATGATACGCTGGACGCGGATTCTATCGCCGGTGACAATGATGTTGTCCTCACAGTCCACACAAAACTCACGGGTGAGTGTCTGTAGCCGCATTTTGGCTACCACCGCGTTGATAATCTCCTTGATACCAAACGGTTCGCCGGTAATCTGTAACCGGTCTGCTTGCACGCGCGCCAGTTCCAGCAGATTGGAAAGGATATCCGAAAGTGTTTCCGCCTCCCAATACGCGTCACTGACCAGGTGCTGGATTTCTTTCCGGGTCAGTTTGTTCCCCTCGGTCATTACTGTGCTTAACGCGCCCAGAATAATTGTGATGGGGGTGCGTAATTCGTGCGATATTAACCCGACAAATTCGTCTTTTAATTGATCTACTTTCTTGAGTACCAGCAATTCGTCTTCCCGCTGCTGGAGCGCTTTGGCTGCTTTTTCGTGTTCCCGCCGCACCGTCACTTCCTGGAGTTCGCGTTCAATCGCCGGGCCGAGCCGGGTCAGATTGTCTTTCACGATGTAATCGGCGGCGCCCGCTTTCATGGCCATCACTGCTGTTTCGTCACTGATTTTACCGGATGTCAGGATGAACGGGATATCGATGCCTCTTTCTCTTATCAGTTTCAGGGCATCTAGCCCGGTAAACTGCGGCATCACGAAATCAGAAATAATAATTTCCCATGGCTGCTCGTCCAAGGCGTGGGTTAAACTACTGGCAGTATCCACGCGTTTATATTCCGGCGTAAATCCGGCGCGTTGTAATTCCCTCATGAGCAGAATAGTATCGTTTTCCGAATCGTCAATAATTAAAACCTTTAAAGGTTTTACCATTTGCCTCCTTATTTTTGCGGGGGACACTCATTGAGAACCAGCCAGTACAAGCCTAACTGGTGTACGGCTTCCGCAAACTGATTAAAGTTCACCGGTTTACGGATATAACTATTTGCCCCGGACGCATAACCGTTGATCAGGTCTTTTTCTTCTTTTGACGATGTGAGTATGACCACCGGTAGCAGACTGGTCTGTTTGTTGACGCGGATTCGCTTCAACACTTCCAACCCATCGATCTTGGGTAATTTCAGGTCCAGTAACACTACCTGGGGCATTGATGATAAATCGCG
>JAQTOJ010000065.1 GCA_028713395.1 Dehalococcoidales bacterium
CTCTTCCATAGACACGAAATCGGTGGCGATGACCTGGTATTTCAAGTTCATGTCCGCGGGCTGTAATGAGAGCTCGGTTTTGGATTCGAAACGGCGGCGTTCCACCCCGTAAACATGCGGATTGTAGAGAGGTTCATATTCCGCCCCGGCGAGTTCCTTGCCCGATATGCGCATCATGACGGGATTATCTCCCAGACCGACCTGATTGCGCAGGGCATCGGCGAAAATCAGATACTCGTTGTCCACTTCGACGACGGCATAATCAGCTTCGGCGGAAATGGCCAAAGCGGTGTTGCCGGGCAAAGTCCAGGGAGTGGTCGTCCAGGCGAGCAGATAGGTTTTCTTTTCAGCGGCCAGTTGGCGCAGCATTTTCAGGCTTTCGGTATTCTGCGATGAAACCAGATGCGTGTGGAACTTGATGAAAACGGAAGGATCGACGGTATCATCCTGATACCCCAGCGCCACTTCATGGGAACTGAGGGAGGTGCCGCAGCGGGGACAGTGGGGCGTGACTTTATAACCCTGATAAACAAGTCCTTTATCCCACAGCTGTTTGACCGCCCACCAGACGGATTCCACGTAGGTGTTATCCATGGTCTTGTAGGCCTTGTCCAGGTCAACCCAGTAAGCGATGCGCTCGGTGAGAGTATTCCACTCTTTCAGGTATTTGAAAACGCTTTCGCGGGAACGCTTGTTGAAATTTTCGACGCCGTATTTTTCGATCTGGTCTTTGCCGGAGAGACCGAGCTGTTTTTCCACTTCCAGTTCCACGGGCAGGCCGTGCGTATCCCAGCCGCCGATGCGGGGGACATAGTAGCCTTTCATCACCTTGTAGCGCACCATGACATCTTTGTAGGCACGCGCCAGCACGTGATGAATGCCGGGGTTGCCGTTGGCAAAGGGCGGGCCTTCAAAAAAGACGAAGCGCTGATTGCCTTCACGAGCTTTGACACTCTTTTCAAAGATGTGGTTTTCATTCCAGAAGGCGAGTATGGTTTCTTCCATCTGCGGGAAGTTGGCGCGACTATTTACCGGTTGGAACATATTTACCCCCTAAACGGAAAATAACAAAAAACAAATTCCCAAATTCAAACAATATTCAATAATCAAACAACAACCTTTATCTTCAATACGAGGCCACCGGACGAAGCAACCCCTGGAGGAAATTACCCCCACCCTGAGATTGCCGCGTCACCCCGATATAATCGGGGTTCCTCGCAATGACAATTTATTATAAACAAAAAGTCCCGTCCTCCAAGGGACGGGACTTAACAGACCCGTGGTACCACCCTAATTTCCCGTCTTCCAGCAGCTTGCGCTGCTGTTTATCGGGACACTTTCGCAGGCACGAAATCATGCCCTCGTCCGGATAACGGGTGACATCCCCGACCAAGTCTACTTGCCTTTACAGGGTTTCGGTTGGCAGCTCAGGAGGGATTTTCAGCGGTTGTATTCACGTCTGCTCGCACTGTCTCAGACTCGCTGGGTGAACATGGGCCGTTTACTCTGCTCCTTCAACGCCTTTACACGTTAAAGTATAACACCGGAGGGAGGGGAATTCAACGGGGGAGCTGCTGGCTAATAGCTACTAAGCATATGGCGATAAGCAATGGGCCGTCAGTTTGGCAACGAATAGCACCACCTCCCTGAGGTTGCTACGCCCCAGGAGGCGGACTCGCAAAGACGGAGGAGAGGGAGACGCTGGATCCCGTGTCACGGCACGGGATGACGTATTTGCAGGAAGTGGAAGGCGCCAACGCCCCTTCCACTTCCTGTTTGTTTTGCGAAAGTGGAGGAAGGCGGAGTGGATGGCGATCAGAAATCAGATGAGAGGGGGAGAATTCATGAAAACTTGGCGGATTACGTGACCAGAGGTATTTCTTTTTCGCCCAAAAACTGCGCGGGGTCAGCGTATGCCCGCGCAATAAAGCGATCGATGACCTGTTTTTCAGCCGGTGGTGAAAGGAAATACATGAGGTTATGGTACCAGTTCCATCCATCTTCCGTGAGTTCAAGATCATCTTTTTTCTCAATTATCAGCCCGGATTTTATGGCCGCGGTGAGTGAAGCAATTGTCTCTGGATGAACGTGTTCCCAATCGATCAGCTTCTTATTCACTCTGCCATGATAAGGCAGCCGCATCGCCAACGGTTTGCTGCAATCCGTGTAAAGATCGTGCTCACCAATCTCAAAATCCAGATCATTATGATCCTGCAGATTGTTGGTGTATTTAGACCACAACCGCTGATTACGCATGGTGTATTTATCCAGCGAGGATATGGCGTTGGCTCCAAACCCCAACAATGCCAATTCACGATATCCGTAAACATGGTCATGATAGATAAAGGAATATTTGTTGGTGACAACCGGGTTCCTTTTGATTTCCGCTTTATCAACCTTAACATAGCCGTGTCCGTTATGGGGGAGGTACCCGTTAGCCCACATAATCCGGCGGAGTAGAACGTTCAAGATGAATTTACGAGTACCGGAACTGGGAGATAACCCTTGAGTTTGGTAGGCATGTTGGAGACAGGGTTGGGTGGCCAGGTCATTAATGGGGTAAACATCAATATTGGAAAAACCCAGGTGAGCGGCTTTTTGTATATCAGATACAAAATCTTCATCCGTCTGGCCGTTGAAACCATACATCATATCAAAGGAGATGTACGGAAAATAGCGTTTCAAGGCAACGGCGGCCCGGTAAACGGGATCCAAATCAGGAGACAGGTTGAAGAATGCCCGGTATTGAGGAAGGAAGGTTTGCACGCCAAAGCGGGCGTGTGTGGCGCCGATACTTGTAAACGCCTCAAGTTTCTCGTCCGAGATGGTGGCTAGTCCCATTTCCACGGAAAATTCTTTGAGCCGGTTCAGGTTGAAAGAATCTTTTAAGGCGGCGCCGATGCGGGTAATCTGTGCGGGAGTGAGTACCGATGGCGTGCCGCCGCCAAAAAAGATCGCCTTGACGGGTAAACGCGTAAAGGCGGAATATCTGGCTTTCAAGCGGATTTCCTTAACGAGGGCTTGAGTGTACCTTTCCAGCCAAGAGTTTTCTTTAAGTTGGCTACGCTCGAAGGTACAGAAGGTACAAATACTTTGGCAGAAAGGGATATGGAAATATAAAGCCAGGCTGTTAATGGGGGATTCAGAAACCGCATCTGATATTTTTACCAGACGATTTTTACGACCATCAATGACCCTTTTATCACCAACCGGATATATCCAATTGTTGATCGGCAGGTAATAATCGAACTTAAAAAGTCCCTGATCAATTATTTTCATAAGAAAATGCTATGGTACTTTGGCTAAAGAGCACACAACCATATTATACAAACCGAACAGTTCGGTTAATATACATCCGCGATGTTACCACCTTTTTTAACGCGGTCGACGTAAAGAGTAGTGCGGTTCTAGAACGATAAACAATAGGCTATTAGTTCTTTTACCAGCACATATCTACCAAAATGCTCTTTTTATCCAGAGTTTCCGCCTTTTTGAGCATCTGTTCCAGCCCGGCGACCCAGGTATCGGCTTTATCGTTCTTGCCGGTCAGTTTCACGGCCAGCTTGGAATAAGAGGCGACGAGCTGAGATACCATGGCTTCTTCCGGCTTGCCCAATTTGGCGAGGGCATTGCCACGGGCAGTGAGGAAAGCAGGGTTGGCGGGGTCAATTTTCAGGGCAGTGTCAAAGGCTTTAAGCGCGCCCTCATGGTTTCCCTTTTCCTGCTCGATGCGGCCTCTCAGGAATGTTTTCCAGGCCTCGAGTCTTTCAGTACCGTTGCTCATTCTCTTTCCCTCCGGTTATTTATTCGTGGTGTAAACGGTCGGCTCTTGTTTTATAGAAACGTAAATAGTAATAACATAAAATATGATAGATGTCAAGTCGATAAACTCGTGGAGACTACGCGCACTTAAATAAGAGTGCTAATTGCCCAGATTAGCATAGAATAATCCGAAGTAGATTTACATGGTCTGATTACGACTAAATTAACAGCGGCGCTAAAAGAGATTGGGATTGCAATCAGGCGAACAAAAAGAGGGAGCTTGCATAAGCTCCCTCTTTAAAATTACCGTTAAATTAGTAGGGTTTACGGGTGTAGTTGCTGCGGTTGTTGTTATAGCCGCCGGGGCGTCCGTTGGAATAGTTGCTGCGGCCGTTATTTTCATGCAGCGGGGCGGTCCTGGGTTTGCCGTTACCGGCCTGTTTGGGGCGGATGACCACTTTACGGGATTCGCCATCGCCAATGCTTTCGGTGAAGACGGAGGGATCATCGGCCAGGGTCATATGGATGATGCGCCGTTCGTAGGCGGGCATGGGTTCCAGGGTAAAGGCAGTGCCTTTGAGCTTGACGTTATCGGCCATGCGTTCCGCCAGGGATTGCAGGGCTTCGATGCGGCGCTGTTTATAACCTTCGGCGTCGATGACGATGGGCACCCAGGTATCGGTCTTGTGCCCGGTGATCAGGCGCACGATGTATTGCAAAGATGCCAGCGTCTGGCCGCGGCGACCGATGAGAATGCCGAGGTCATCGCCTTCGATATTGAAACCGATGGGCGCGTTGGCCTGTTCGCCGGTTTCGTCAGGATAGGTATCGATGACGACAGTGCCTTCGATATCCATCAGCTTGACCAGGGTTTCAAGCGTGTCTTTGGCGACTTCCAAGATCTCGCCCATTTTTTCTTTTTCCGGGGAGATGGGTTCTACCTTGATGCGGGCTTCTTCCGCGCCGAGGCCCAGGAAACCGCCGGCCTTGCCTTCGTGAATAATAGTGATCCGCACCTGGTCGCGGGTGACGCCGAGTTGTGATAGGGCTTTCTGGACTGCCTCATCGACAGTCTTGCCGCTTATTTCCAGAACATCCATGATTGTTTCCTCTTTTCTGTCGTCTGTTGCGCGTCTTTTTTCACAATTTGGGTATCGACGACACCGGGGGTCGTCGGCGGGCCGCCTTTTTTCTTGAGGAACTTAAAGGTATCGGCTAACGGGCCCCAACCGCTGACAAAATATTGCATGACAATACTGATGATGTTGGAGGTAACCCAATACAGCGCCAGACCGCTGGGGAAGGTGAGGGAGAAGAAGGTGAACATGACGGGCATCATCCACAGCATCATAGTGCTGTTGGCTTGCTGCTGCGGGTCAGGATTGGGCGGTGTGACCATCTTCTGCTGAATCCACATCGAGGCGCCCACGAGTAAAGGCAGGATATAGGTGGGATCAAACACACCGAGGTCAAACCAGAGGAAGCGGCTGGCTAAGGGTATCTGGTCGAAGACCACCGGCCAGGAAGCGTATAAATGACGGGAAAGGGTCAGGAGTTGTTCTGGTCCGGTGGCCAAGACACGGACAATGGATTGATAAAGCGCCAGCCAGATGGGCATCTGGGTGAGCATGGGGAGGAGACAACCGGTAGGGGAAACGCCAGCTTCTTTGAAGAGGGCCATTTGTTCCTTGGCCATTTTCTGCCGGTCTTTGGCGTATTTTTTTTGCAGTTCGGCAATCTTTGGTTGCAGTTCCTGCATTTTCTTGCTGGCCAGCAATTGTTTGCGGTTCAGCGGATAAGTGGCGCCGCGAATAATAATGGTTAAGGCGATGATGGTCAACCCGAGGTTGTTAAATAATACTTTCGATAAAACGACAAGTATATTTATCATCGGATTGAGGATAATGACGTCCCAAATTGCCCCTAAATCCAATTCTATACCCTCACTAATTCGTGCTTGTGGTCAATGTAATTTTCAAGGTAGCGCCGTTGACGGGATCGATGGAGTAAAAATTATCCTTGGTCGTGTGCAAATAAGCTTTGCCGTTGAAAGCGAATAATTGGGCATTGAGCCCTTCTGTGAAACTGGCGAGCTCACGGGTAGCACCGGCGGCGGCATCCAGGGCAAAGATTTTACAGGTGTTTTTTGCCAGATTGGTGACGCCGATGACTACTTTATCCCCGACGAGGACGGGCGAAGCCGCCACGGCGGGTTTGGTGAAAGTATCGGATTTGAAACTATACGCCCGGTTCAGTGTCCCGGAAGCGGCATCAATGGCATAAACCTTGCCATCCAGGTTGGGGGCGTAAATCACGCCGTTTTGTAATAATGCCTTTGACCAGAACCAGTTATCCGGGGCATCAGCGGTGGTGGCATCCGCCGGGAATTTCCAAACCACCTGGTGAGTGGCGATGCTGACGGCATAGAAGGTGCGGTCGTAGCCGCCAAAGTAAAGGGTGTTGTTATCGATTATGGGAGCGGAGCTGATAGCGCCGCTGGCTTCAAACGTCCATTTCACGCTGCCATCGGCGGTATTGAGGGCGTACATTTTCTTATCGAAGCAGCCGATGTAGAGGGTATCGCCATCCACGACGGGGGTTGCCCAAAGCTTATTACCAAGATCAACCGACCATTTCAAAATGGTGGAATCCTGGGGAATACTCAAGGAATTTGCGGCTTCAGATTCTTTGGCGATATCGATGGCGGAAATCGTACCATCGATCGAAGCGACGAAGGCGGTATCACCGCTAACGACGACGCCACCGACAATACTGGCCAGGGATTGGCCGGTAGGGAAGCGCCAGTAATACTTTTCCCCAAGCTGGTTATTGACCATCTTGTAAGCGTAAACCCGTCCGTCAAAACCACCGAAGATGGCAAGATCGCCCCCGGTGGCGGGCGAGGCATAGACGGCGATGGGCGTAGCGGCCGGGGTGCCGCAGGAAGGGATACAGCTAAAGCCGCCGGAACTGGTGATTTCCAGTTTAACGGGGTTGCCGAGAATGGCGTTATCCGCAGCGTTGACGGAATAGATGCGGCCGGTCATGGTGGTGAAGATCAGGGTGTTATTGATAGCGGAAACACCCGCCCAGCCTCTGGCAGGAACCCGGGAGGTGCAGCCCATGACGCCCAGCGCCACTAAAATCACGGCGATGGTAATCATTAAAGTATATTTCAGTTTTCTACTCAAGTTTTCCCTTTGCTCCGTGAATATTCAATTTATGGTACGGGGTCGTAGCCACCGGGGTGCCAGGGGTGACACCGCGCGATGCGGCGGGCGCCCATCCAGCCGCCCTTGAAGAAACCGTATTTTTCAATCGCCTCGAGGGTATATTGCGAGCAGGTGGGGGTATAACGGCAAGTAGAAGGCAACACCCGCGATATTGTAGATTGATAAAGTCTAATTAAGCCTCGCGCTATTATTTTCACTTTTTATTGCGCCGTCTGGTTCAGGGGTAGTATTCTGGCCCGGGCAAGAAGGTCGGTGTAAGATTTCTGCAACCCGGCGTAATTGGCCTGGGCAGCGGGTTGACGGACGATCAGTACCATATCCCAGCCGGGGGACACCGGTGTGAGGCGGGTAATTTCACGCAGGCGGCGTTTAATTTTGTTCCTTACCACGGCTCCACCCACCTTTTTCCCCACTGAAAAACCACACCGGGAGACATTGAGACTGTTAGGTGTGGCGCGCAGTACGATCGTTTTCGTTGCCCAGGAATTTCCTTTAGAGTAAACCAGGGCGTATTCTTCCGGTTTAGTGAGGTACATAATGCCTCCCGTAGCGCCCTCCGTAGAGATGAGCAATTACACCACAGTCAATTTCTTGCGGCCTTTGAGACGTCTGGCTTTGAGCACGTCCTGTCCGCCCCGGGTCATCATTCTTTTCAGGAAGCCATGTTCGCGCTTGCGCGGAATCTTCTTCGGTTGATAGGTTCTCTTTGGCACAGCTATTTCCTTTAATTAATTGTCAGATTTTAAGCGGCAGCGGGTTTTTCCGTTTCCGCCGGAGCGGCAACAGGCGCAGCAGCCGGGATAACGGGGGCAACCGCGGGTGCAGGAGTGGCGGCGGCCTGAGCGGCCGGGATTAACGGCTGAGCAACAGGTTGCGGACGGGCGGTCATGGGAGGCATGGGGAAGAAATGTTCCGGCACGAAGGGCAACAATGCCAGATGGCGGGCGCGTTTGATGGCGGTAGCCAGGGCGCGCTGGTGTTTGGCACAGGTACCGGTGCGGCGGCGGGGGTCAATTTTGGCACGGTCGGACAAGTAAGACCGTAATTTTTCTACATTTTTGTAGTCGATGACCTCGTTTTTATTGGCGCAATAAAAGCACACTTTCCGCTTGGGGACAAATCTGCCGCGCCCACCCGGCCGGGGGCCACGGGGTCTGGCTGTTCTGCTGTCTCTGGATCCTGATTCTCTGGTCGTCACTTTTCTAAAACTCCATTAAAAAGGTATATCATCTGGCTCAATATCGCCAGGTTCGGCTTCTTCTGTCTTGGCTTCGGCGGTGACGCCGGCAGCCTGTCTATCCAAGAATTTGACGCGGTCCGCCACGATTTCGTTGCGGGCGCGGCGCTGGCCGTCCTGGCCATCCCAGGTACGTAATCTCAGTCTACCCTCAACGTAGACCAGTCTGCCTTTGGTGAGGAACTGGTTGCATTGTTCCGCCAGTTTCCCCCAGGCAACGATGGTAAACCATTCGGTTTCTTCTTTCCGCTCACCATCCGGGGTGGTGTAGCGCCAGTTGGTGGCCACTCTAAAGGAGGTAACAGGACGCCCGCTGGGTGTGAACCGCATTTCCGGTTCGTTGCCCAGATTCCCAATGATGGTCATCCGATTAATGCTAACCATTATCCGTTTACTCCTTGTAATGCCACAATACGCCGGAAGCGGGAAGAACCGTATTCTTCAGGGGGTTATTAATCTACTTTAATTAATAAATGGCGCAGGACATCTTCAGAGATTCTCAAGCTGGTTTCCAGCTCACGGTTGGAACCGGGTTTTGCCTGGAATTTCAGCAAGAAATAATGACCTTCAGCGGCGTGCTTGATGGGGTAAGCCAGTCTTCTTTTGCCCCATTTCTGGGCATCTGAAATCACGCCACCTTTGCCGGCGATGAATTTCTTGACATTCTCAACGGTAGCCTCGATCTTTTCTTCGGTGAGGTCCGGCTTAAGAATGAAAATCAGCTCGTAGTTGTTGGTTTTTACTTTTTCAATAATTTTTTCTGATACCATTTACTCATTTTCCCAGCACTAGTTTACAAAAGTTTAATATAGCATAGTCTTCACATATATTACAAGTCGTGGTGCTCAGAGGGCGACCAGCGTCTGTTTAGAGGGTTTTGTCCAGCATAACTACCCACTCTTTCGGTAACTCACTCTGTATCTCCCTCCCTGATCAGGTCGGGGACAGGCTCTGCCAGGGGGTGAAGGAAACTCGTCTTCTAGAACTACAACCGTATAAATATTATCCTGATCCCAATCCTGATTTACATACAGGCTGCGCCACCTGCGACGGGATACGATTGCGATGCCAGATTACAGTTTAACAGTGAATACACCATCTGTAAACAAAATTCTATTAAGTGTCAATGTTCTACGATAATGACAGTAGTTAACTGTTCAGGGAAAATGTCAGTATGAAGGAAGAAGTGACATTGAGCCGTAAAGAACAGCAAAGACTAATGATACTCAATCGGATAACAAGGAATGA